>JABFSP010000016.1 GCA_013140565.1 Ignavibacteria bacterium | reverse complement strand
GGCTGTGTGACTTCCTCGCGCGGAAGGAATTCCTTTAGCACCGGTTTGATGTCAATTATCGGAGTAT
This sequence comes from Ignavibacteria bacterium, assembly GCA_013140565.1. Classification (GTDB taxonomy): domain Bacteria; phylum Bacteroidota; class Ignavibacteria; order Tepidaquicellales; family OLB5; genus OLB5. Next base: position 7,125 of record JABFSP010000016.1, on the reverse strand, counting down.
TATCAATTGCGTCCAGCCCCTGAACCTTTAAAACATTACCTTCGGAATTAAGTATTTTTACGATTGTGTGTCCCAAATGATTGGGCCTATCCTTTGCACGCATTGCAAAGATGCCGGTTTCAGGCCAGTTTTTATTATCCCTCGGATGGCGAAGTCCCCTGCCAACCTTGCTTTCATCGGCTTTATCGAAGTAAAAAATTATTTCGGCATGAGAAAACTCATTTATTCCTTTTAATGCATCAGCTGTAAACTCATCAGTCAAATGAATTTCAGAAATAATATTACCCCAGAAATCATCAGAGATCTCTTTTCGCGAATTTTTTACAAAACCAACAGGCTTAAGTTCTATTTTCATTTTATGAGTATCGTTTCAATCAAGTTCAATTTAATAAATAAAGAAATAGCCAATACATGATCGGCTATTTTGTAAAATACTTATTTGAAATTTTGTTATAAAAATTATTTATACTGTGCGTGGTCTCTGATTATGAACTTAATTTCTTTTGCTTTTACAAATGAATTCAGCTTTGCAAGTTCATAAACATCAATATTCTTAAATGCCATACCAATTAAACCGCCAATTACTGCGCAGGGCACGGTGAATATTCCAAGCACACCAAGCGTTGCATCTTTAGGCAGGAATTTGATCTTCTTCTTGCCCCAAAACTGGTAAACCAGGAAACCGCCTACAAAACCCAAACCTGCGCCAAATGCCGCGCCGGTTTTCCAGTACTTGCCGTTATCAAACCTGATGCGGGCAATTTTATCCGTATTAACGATCTTATATGCGCCTGTATCTGATACAAGCAGCAGGTTTTGATGAATACCTATCAGCCTTGTCCTTGGTATCCCGGTTCCTGACTTATAGACAATGCTGCACGGATCTGTCTGCGAAAAACACACAGAACACATTATCAAAAATCCTGAAAAAGCGAAAAGAAGTTTTTTCAATAGAAATCAATTATAATTATTGTAAATATAGTTAAAAGCTTACAACAATTACAATAATTAAAAAGGAGTAGATAAAAATCAATTTAAAAATCTGTATTTCAATGTATCAATTGTTTAATGTTCATCCGGATTCACAAGCTGAAACCAGTTGCCGTCAGGATCAGTAAATGTCAAACACCTGTCAGAACCATCAGTACCTTTGAACATGAGTCCCCTGCTTAACAGCTCTGCGCCGGTTTTATCAAGATCGTTTGTGTACATAACAAAACCCGTACGGGCTGTCTGGTAATTCGCGGCAGGCTCAGGTGAGTTTCCCGGTCTGAGAAGAATAACGTAATGCCCTGATTTAAGCCAAACGAATTTATCCTGCTGAATGGTTTCAAGCTCAAACCCCAGAACATCTACATAAAAATCCTTTGAAACCAAAGGATCTTTAACAAAAACTTCTATGTGTCCGAATTTACATTCCATGATAGTATGAATTAAAATTAATTATCTTTATGAAAGTTCTTCAAGAGCATTTTCCTCGATTGTAATTCTGCGCTTTAGCAGAAGCAGGTTAACCGCAGAAAATACAATTGCGGTAAAAAAGCAGGAAAAAATTAACGGAAGTACAGCAAGCTCGGTAACTACAGCCATATAATTAGGATGCTTAAAATATTTATATGGTCCGCTCTTAACCAGTTTGCTTCCGGGAACAATAATTATCCTGGTATTCCATAAGTTGCCCAGTGAAATAATTGCCCAGTACCTTAAGCCCTGTGCCGCAATAAATAGAAAAAGAAAAATTATCCAGAACTTATTCAGGGTATGCTCAAAATAAAAGTATTCCGCAAATAATGAAATGAAAAACATTACATGCATAATAACAATTCCTGAATAGCCCTTTTTATCATATTCAATTCCGCCTGCAGCCAGACTTTTTTTCTCATTCTTTTTGGCTATAACAAGCTCCACAAGGCGCTGAATTATCACTAGACCAACTATAATATAAAAGAACATATTCAGGAAGTCTTAAATAGTACTAATTCAGAACTGAATCCGGGACCGAGCGATGATATTAATCCAAACTCACCCGCTTTTGTACTTTGAATATTTTTCAAAAACTCATCAAGTACATATATTACACTTGGCGATGACATGTTGCCATGCTCTTTTAGAATTTTTCTGGAAATATTAAGTGTTCCCTTTTTAACTGCCAATGATTCTTCATAGGCATTTATTACTTTTAGTCCACCCGGATGTGTGATGTAATGTTTAATGTCTTCAATTTCCAAACTGTGCATTGAAAGCAATTCTGTGATATTAGGTTTAACGTTCTCTTTCACAATTGTTGGTATATCCCTGCTGAATACCACGCTGAAACCTGTATCAACAATATCCCAGCCCATTACATCAAGTGAATTATCGTATATAGTGGATAGCGAAGCTATCAGTTCAGGGCACTTTTCATTTATTGCAAGCTCATTTTCATCACCAGCAACCAGTACGCATGCACAGCCATCACCAAAGAGCGAAGCTGCTACAATATTACTTTTCGAAAGGTCATCCTTCTGGAAAGTAAGACTGCAAAGCTCGACCGCAACAACAAGCACATTTTCTTCTGGGTACGCTTTTGCCAGATCCATTGCGCGGCTTATGCCCGCAGCGCCGCCGGCGCAGCCGAGTCCCCATAATGGCAATCGTTTTATATGCCTGTTGAATCCAAGTTCATTAAACAAACGGGCATCTAAGGTTGGAGTCATAACTCCAGTACTTGTAACATAAATAATATTATCAATTTTGGCGGGTGTTGTGTTAACTCCTGCCAGACACTCAACAATTGCCTGTTTTGAAAGCTGAAGTGAAACATCGCTGAATATTTCACTGCGTTCTTTAAAACTGTGTTCTTTCGAAAGCCATTCAGGCTCAACTGAAATATGCCTTTGGGAAATTTCGGAGTTATCAAAAACACTTATCAGCCTTTCAATTTCAAGCCCGCTGCCTGAGAACAGATTGAATATGAAATTTTTTATCTCGCTTTGGGGCAGTATATATGGCGCGTCAGCAGTTGCAGTAGAAATTATTTTAGGCATTAAGTATCTTTAAATTTGCAGTATTTATATAGATAACAATTTGTACAATGAAACAGTTCTGAATCTGACAGCTAAATAAAAATAAAGACACGCTTTTATGGGCGTGTCTTTATATAAAAATGAATGCTTATTGCTGTTAGAAATAAAACTTGATCACTGTCTGGAATTCATCATCCTTGAAATCTGTGAAGTTAGTAGGTTCGGGATCACCCTTGCCGTTACGCACTAAGCGGAATATGCTTTCAATTTCAAGTCCGCTTAATGGATAAAACACCGCGCCAAAGCTGTAACGCTGGCGCTCGGTTTCGCTGTTCTTTAAGCCCAGTGCATTATCATAGTTTTCGTACTGAACTTTCAGCTCAACTCCTTTTGAAATTCTGATATCAATTTCACCAAAGATCGTACGGAAATCTGAGCGCGTAGCCGAAGAATCCCTTATATCAAGCCTGTTATAAGCAAGCTCACCAATAATTGCGACTCTTTCAAACAAGCCGATGGATAAAAACCCTGCTGCCATCTGGCGAACAGCGTTTATGTTATTTGTTGGGTCATATTTGAACGGGTTGCTCAAAAATGAACCGCCGATACCGAATGTATACTTAGTTTTTTTGCTTGCCCAGCGGAAATCACCCGAAACTGTAACCTGTTTCTGGTTATCAAAATCAAAGCTGTTGTTGCGCTGATTGTTTATGTTTACACTTGAACCATTTGAAAATCCCGCTGAAAGGGTAAAGAAGCTTGGCGCTATACCTACTTCAATTCCCGCATCACTGGCGTAAGGAGTGTACATATCGTTAAATATCCTGTTGTACGCTCTGTGCTCGGGAATCTTTACGCCAAAGTTCGGAATAAATCTGCCTGCTTTGAAATAAAGTCCAGCGGGAAGATTTGATACCATTCCGTAAATTTCATATTTGGTTGGCAGCGGATTTGGACCGTATGTATTTGGTATATAAAGTCCCGGTGCTACCATTAAATTGATATACTTATTTAGCTGAGCATTTACATACAGATCACCCTGCATCTGGAAGAATGTATTGAAGTTCGGATTTCCTTCGCCTGTCTGGTCATCAATAAATATCATTCTCATATCAGCACCCATTGAAATACTTTTTGTCAACTGGGGATCAATTTCAGTTGTCTTGTTGGCTTTTTCCCAGAACTTGAAATACAGATTATCTTTGCCGTATTTCACGCCGTAAAGATTCCTCATTCCACCGCCGGTTGGATTAACATGGCAGCTCTGGCATTTTTCACCTGTATAAGCCGCAAACTTAGGATATGAATACAAAGCGGAAGTTAAAACGAAGAACCATACGAAAATTGCTGAAGCAAATCGAAATTTTGTTTTCATTGTGTGATGGTTTGTTTAAAAATAGTTAATTAGTTGCTCAATATCTTTATTTTTTTATAAAAATGCAAATAAGTTATATTTACAGCAAATACCATTTATTATAAACGGATTTTAAAGTATTTTTACATCTAACGAAACACTTTTAATGAAAGAATACTTCAAGTTAGTTAAGCTTTTAAAACCCTACAGGCACCTGTTAGTGTTATCGTTTGTATTAATATTGATTTACTCGGCATGTAATGCCGCTTCAATTTACCTTTCAATTCCCCTGCTTAAAACACTTTTTACAGGCACTCAAACAGATCTTTCAGTTCTACCCTCGCAGAATTTCTTTGATGCATTAAGGCAATCAGTTGATAAGTGGATATTTGCCGGCGGAGATAAATACAGCGCGCTGGTAAAAGTATGCCTGCTGCTCTTTTCAGCTTACCTGCTTAAGAACATTTTCGCATTCATGCAGGGAATATTGACGCAGTATGTGGAAAAATCATTGATTACTGACCTCAGACGCAGAATGTTCGAGAAGTTCAACTCCCTTTCACTCAAATACTTTAATGAAAGACGCTCAGGTGATATAGTATCCCGTTTTATTACAGATGTTAATACGATACAGAACACTGTATCGGTTACGTTCACAGATCTGATAAAACAGCCGGTGCTTATTATAACTTTCCTTACAATGGCATTCCTTATAAGCTGGAAGCTTACGCTTATTTCAATGATAACGGTTCCGCTAAGTGTACTGCTGATAATTTTCCTTGGCAAAAAGCTTAAAAAGTACAGCATCCGCGTGCAGGAAAAGCTGGGTGAGTTTACTTCGGTGATATCGGAGAATATTTACGGCGGCAAGATAATCCGCGCTTTCGGGATGGAAGAGTTTGAAAAGAAACGTTTTGAGTTCAAGCTTAAGGATTACTTCCGCTCATTAATGAAGAGCGCAGTATATAATGATATGACACGTCCCTTGACGGAAATCGTAAGTGTTGCACTTGGAGTATTTATTATATGGTATGCCGGCAAAGAAATATTTTCGGGCAATTCACTTGCCCCAGAGGAGTTCATTGGTTTTTTGCTTATAATATTCCAGTTAATGTCGCCAATTAAGGATTTCAGTTCGGTATCAAACCGCATACAGGAATCATACGCATCAGCCAACAGGATATTTGAAATAATTGACGCTAAACCGGATATTGAAGATAAACCGAATGCCAAAGACAAACATGGATTTGACAGCAGCATTGAGTTTAAAAATGTGAGCTTTACGTATAACTCAGTTGACCGGATGATACTGGATGACATAAATTTTAAAATCGCGAAGAATGAAAATATTGCAATTGTCGGCTTAAGCGGCGCGGGTAAATCAACGATGGTTGACCTCCTCCCCCGCTTTTATGATGCAACATCAGGTGATATTCAAATAGACGGCGAAAGTATAAAGGATTTGAAGATCAGCTCGTTGCGTAAGCTTTTCGGAATTGTTACACAGGAAATTATATTATTCAATGATACTATTCGCAATAATATTGCGTATGGTCAGGAGCACATTCCCGAAGCGGACATAATTAACGCCGCTAAGAATGCAAACGCTCATGATTTTATTGTGAACACCGAAAAAGGTTATGATACCGTTATTGGTGAGCGCGGTTTGCGGCTATCAGGGGGACAGAAGCAGCGTATTGCTATAGCAAGAGCATTACTTAAGAACGCTCCGATTATGATACTTGACGAGGCTACTTCATCGCTTGATACAGAATCAGAGCACCTGATACAGGAAGCAATTGAAAGGCTGATGCTGAACCGCACTTCAATTGTAATTGCGCACAGGCTATCTACAATTAAGGATGCGGACAGGATAGTTGTTATTGATGGCGGGAAGATTGCAAGTGTCGGTACTCACGATGAGCTGCTAAAGGATGAAAAAAGTATTTACAAAAAGCTTTATGAAATGCAGTTTGGGTGAGTATGAAAATATCTGCGGTAGTAATAACCAAGAATGAAGAAGTAAATATTAAGGAATGTCTCGAAACCCTGAAGTGGGCAGATGAGATAGTTATTATTGATTCAAACAGCACTGATAAAACCCTTGAACTGGCTTCAGCTTACACAGATAAATTGTTTTCAACTGATTCCGATGTATTCAGCGAAAAACGCACCATGTCATTTGAAAAATGTGCAAATGACTGGATATTGTTTCTTGATGCGGATGAGAGGATTACTCCGGAGCTGCAGGAAGAAATACAATCATTAGCTCCACCGGCAGGAGTTTACGGTTACAGGCTGAACAGGAAAAATTATTACTTCGGGCAATGGCTCAAACATTCAGGCGTTTACCCTGATAAACACATACGGCTGTTTAACAAGCAACACGCTTCAGTTACACCAAGAATAATACACGAAGGTGTTGAGATAGCCGGAACTGTTGGTGAGCTGAAAAATGATTTTATACATTACTCTTTCCGTGATATGACGCATATGATGGATAAGATAAATCTATACAGCACCCTGGAAGCCCGCGAGAAACTGGCAAACAATAAACAGATATCAAAATTCGGCGTTTTCACTCATGCCTTATCAGCGTTTTTAAGAGTATATATTTCAAGAAAAGGATTTAAAGACGGCACGGGCGGATTCTTCATCAGCTATTGTTACTCGATGGTAAGTTTTCTTTCACATTTAAAATTATTAAAACTGCAGGGTAAATTATAAGGTAACAATATTTCAACAGTAAAAGAAAATATTAACAGG
>JABFSP010000359.1 GCA_013140565.1 Ignavibacteria bacterium | reverse complement strand
CTATTATGGTGTGCAGTTACCGCAGACTGAAAATACTATGAAATCTGCGCAGTACTCATACGAAACTGATATGGGCAGTTTTCTAGACTTACTGGACGCGTACAGGATGTACCAGGAATCAAGAATTATGTATTATGAATCAGTGACAATGTACCTAAAAATGATCGCAGAACTTGAAAAAGCAACAGGATTAAATCTGAAAAATTAAAGCATTTAATAAAGTATTATGAATAAATCAATAAAAATAGTAATTGGTGTACTTGCTGCAATTGTTTTAATTGCAGGGGGGTATTGGGGATATATTACATTTGTGCAAAAAAATGATACTGTAATTTCTGATAAAGAAGTTTACACCTGCCCGATGCATCCGCAAATTATTCAGGATAGACCCGGACAGTGTCCAATATGCGGTATGGATCTGGTTAAAAAAGGAGAAATTGATCAGGAAGAACAATCAGACCACGACCTTGATGGCGCTGATATCAGTTCCGTAAAGCTTTCTCCTTCGCAACAGGTTCTTGCAAATGTACAGACTGAAAGAGTCAAAACAATGCAGTTCCAGGGTGAAAAAACATTTAACGGCTATGTAAAAATAAATGAATCTAAATTTGCTCACATTTCAACAGCAGTATCCGGAAAAATTGTAAAGATGTTTGTATCGTTTGAAGGTGAAATGGTAAGAAAAGGACAGAAAGTGCTGGAAATATATTCGCCTGAACTTGTATCCACACAAAAAGAATATTTACTAGCTCTGGATAACTTTAATCAGGTTAAAACAAGCGGTAACAGGCTTGCTATAGAGCAGGCTCAGAGCCTTGTATCTTCTTCAAGAGAAAGACTTATTCTTTGGGAAATGACTTATGCGCAAATTGATGAACTTGAAAGAACAAGGAGTGTAAAAACAACCACAATACAGTATTCTAAATACTCGGGTATCATTACAAAAAAATATGTGCACGTTGGTCACTGGGCTATGGCTGGTGAGGATATTTACGATGTAGCAGACCTCTCTTCGGTATGGGTCATTGCGAATGTATATGAATCCGATATGCAGTACATCAAAAAAGGTCAGACCGCTGAAATATACTCAACTGCGTATCCTGATGAAGTTTTGAGGGCTAAAATAAATTTCATTAATCCGGTGTTTAACCCTGAATCAAGGACGCTTGAAGTTCGTATTGATGTATCAAACAAAGATATGAAATTAAAACCTGATATGTACTTAAAAGTTAAGATCAACACATATGTTACGCAATCAATTGGTGTCCCCAAAAACGCCGTAATCAGAACGGGTGAGCATAATTATGTTTATATAGAAAAAGAAAAAGGTGTGTATGAGCCAAAAGAAGTACAAATAGGCTACGAGCAGGATGGATATTACGCAATTACATCGGGTTTAGCTGAAGGTGATCTTGTTGTGACATCCGGTGGTTTCCTTATCGACAGTGAATCGCAGATACAGAAAGGATTCACATCGGGGCATGAAAATCATGATGATAATTCTAAAAAAGAAAATAATGAAGAACTAAAAATTAACACAAACCAGGATATCCTTAAAGATATGAAAGATAAAAAAACAGAAACAGAACATAAACATTAATTAAAACGCCGCAAATTGCGGAAGGAGTAAAAAATGAACAAAACAATATTTAAAACAATCAGCACAATCGGGATTATTTTTTTTGCAGTTACATTATTTTATGGATGCGGTAAAAAAGAATCCACTGAAAACCAAAACGATAAACAGCAAACAACCCAAACAAAAGAGCAGGATATGCAGAAATCTGATAATAAAAATGCAGAACATATTATGGTTAACCTGCCTTCAATGCAATGCAATATCTGCAAGAAGAATATTGAAAAAGCAGTGAATAAAGTACCGGGAACTATTGATGTCAAAGTTGATAAGAATGAGAAAGTTGCTCATATAAACTACGATAAGTCTAAAACAGATTTATCTAAAATAGAAAATGCAATAACAATGGCTGGTTATGATGCTAATGATAAAAAAGCTGATCCAAGCGCATACCAGAACCTTGATGACTGCTGCAAATTACCAAAAGACCAAAAAGAAAATTCAAAACATTAATCTAACTGCAATACATTATGAAAAACAATAAAACAAAAATATTCTTACTCTCAGCAGCAATTATTACATTAATTGGATTTTATTCATACAACGCTGCTTATTCATTTGAAAAAAATACCTCATCAGCAGGTAATTCAATCACTGATTCAACAGAAACCAAAACATATACCTGTCCAATGCATCCTGAAGTAATTTCAGATAAACCGGGTTCATGCCCTAAATGCGGTATGGAACTTGAGTTAAAAGAAAATAAGGATAAATCGGAAGTTAAGGGAGACGTAAAAAATGATAAAGCTATGGATCATAAAGGCTGTAATGGATGTATGCATAAGCATTGATTTATTTCTTATCTATTCATAAAAAAGTTCACGTAAGCCATGATTGAAAAAATTATAGAATTTTCTGCACGAAACCGTTTCCTGATATTGGTCGCATATCTTGTGATAGCGGGTTTTGGAATATGGTCAGTTTATAATACACCTGTTGATGCAATTCCTGATCTTTCAGAAAATCAGGTTATTGTGTTTACTGAGTGGATGGGAAGAAGTCCGCAGATAATTGAAGACCAGATAACATATCCTTTAACTCAAAACCTGCAGGGCATTCCTAAGGTAAGGGCTGTACGCTCACAATCAATGTTTGGCATGAGCTTTATTTATGTAATATTTGAAGATAACGCAGAAATTTACTGGGCAAGAAGCCGTGTGCTTGAAAAGCTTAACCAGGTACAAAATACACTTCCTCAGGGGGTAACTCCTGTTATGGGTCCCGATGGAACCGGTGTTGGGCACGTTTTCTGGTATCACCTTAAAAGTGATAAGTATGACTTGGGTGAGCTTAGAGCTTTGCAGGATTATTTCCTGAAATACCAGTTAACTTCGGTTGAAGGTGTTGCGGAAGTTGCATCTATAGGCGGATTTGTAAAACAATATCAGGTTGATATAGATCCCGCAAAGCTTTCATCATACGGCATTGGTATTAATGATGTAGTAAATTCAATACGAAACAGCAATAAAGATGTAGGCGGAAAAAATCTGGAATCAAGCGATAAGGAATTTTTTATCAGGGGTAAAGGCTACATCCAAACTCCAAATGATATTGAAGAAATTACAATTAAAGGTACAAAGTTTGGTGTACCCGTAAGAATAAAAGATCTGGGCTCGGTTCAGATCGGCGGTGATACCAGACGCGGTTTGCTTGATATGAATGGTGAGGGTGAAGTTGTTGGCGGGATCATTGTAATGCGCTATGGTGAAAATGCCTCTGTGGTAATAGAACGGGTTAAAGAAAAGCTTAAAGAGCTTGAAAAGGGGCTGCCAGAAGGTGTAAAGATAGAAACATCATACGATAGAAGTACATTAATTGATAATGCAATTGATACTTTAAAGCATTCATTAATTGAGGAAGCAATTGTTGTAAGCTTGATAGTGCTGATATTTCTCTTTCACTGGAGAAGCGCTATCAGGATAATTATTGAAATTCCTGTATCTGTTCTTATAGCATTTATATTGATGAAACAATTTAATATTACATCCAATATTATGAGCCTGGGTGGTCTCATTATTTCAATTGGTGTACTGGTTGATTCATCGATTGTTATGGTTGAAAATGCTTACAGGAATATTGCCATGGCTGCCGAGCGGGGAGAGACTATAGACTATACAGAAATATCAATAAGATCAGCCAAACAGGTTGGCAGGGCAATATTTTTTTCTATCGGTATTATAGTTGTATCTTTTTTGCCTGTGTTTATGCTTGAAGGACAGGAAGGCAAGCTTTTCCACCCGTTGGCATTTACAAAGACATTCGCACTTGCAGGTTCTGCAATTATTACTATAACACTTGTCCCGATGCTTATGACCCTTTTTATGAGGGGAAAATTTTATCCTGAACATAAAAATCCTGTTTCAAAATTCTTCAGAATGTTATATGAACCGGTTCTGAATCTTGCGCTTAAATACCGCAAAACAACCCTTGCCATAAATATATTAGCCTTATTGATAACCATTCCGTTGGTTTTGAACCGCGGCTCTGAGTTTATGCCATCACTGGATGAAGGAAGCCTTCTGTTTATGCCAACAACCCTTCCAAATGTATCAATCACAGAGGCAAAAAGGATTATGCAGATGCAGGATAAGATAATTAAATCGGTACCTGAAGTAGCACACGTACTGGGTAAGGTTGGCAGGGCAGATACTCCGACTGATCCTGCGCCAATGAATATGATAGAAACGATCATTATTCTTAAAGATAAATCTGAATGGCGGGAAGGGCTGACAAAGAACGATATTATAGCGGAGCTCAACTCAAAAATGCAGATACCCGGTGTTGGCAACGCGTGGACTCAGCCAATTATCAACAGGATAAATATGCTTTCAACCGGTGTAAGAACTGACCTTGGAATTAAAATCTTTGGTGATAACCTTGATACCCTCGAAAGATTAGCAATCGAAGCCGAGGAGATCGTGAAGAAGGTCAATGGTGCTGCCGATGTATTTGCTGAAAGAACACAAGGCGGCAAATATATCGATATTGATATCAAGCGCGAGGCGATATCAAGGTATGGATTAAATATAGGCGATGTGCAGGATGTTATTGAAACAGCAATTGGAGGTGAAAATATTTCCAATACTGTTGAAGGCAGAAGAAGATTCCCTATACGGGTAAGATATTTCAGGGATTACAGGGAAGATATTGATAAGCTGAAAAATATTCTGGTAACTGTTGGTTCTAACAGCCAGGGTGATGATGGTTCAGGAATGGGAGGCGCGCCAACCGGCAGTTCAGGCAGTAATACTTTCCAGATACCGCTTGGTGAATTGGCGGATATAAGGGTAACATCCGGACCTCCAATGATATCAAGCGAGAATAATATGCTCAGGTCAATTGTATTTCTGAATGTAAGAGGACGCGATATGGGAGGCTTTGTAAATGAAGCAAAAGATGTATTGGATAAGGAATTTGCTCCAAACCTGCCTAAAGGTTATTATTATTCGTGGAGCGGGCAATGGGAAAACCAGATCAGGGCAAAGGAACGCCTTGAAATAGTTATGCCGATAGTTTTTTTGATAATATTTGTAATGCTGTTTATGGTATTCAAGAATTTCCTTGAATCAATTCTTGTAATGCTTTCAGTTCCGTTTGCACTTATTGGCGGAGTGTATTTAATGGCAGTGCTTGATTATAACTTTTCAGTGGCAGTATGGGTTGGATTTATTGCTTTATACGGACTAGCTGTTGAAACAGGCGTGGTGATGGTAATTTACCTCCATGAAGCGCTTGATAAAAAGATGATCGAAAAAAATGATATTGTGACTACTCAGGATATTATTCAGGCAACCAAAGATGGCGCGGTATTAAGGCTTAGACCAAAACTTATGACGGTAGCAGTGAATTTAATAGGGTTGATCCCGATCATGTGGGCAACAGGCACAGGGGCTGACCTTGCAAAACCAATTGCAGTCCCAATGATAGGCGGGGTTGTTACTTCAGCAATTCACGTATTATTTGTTACGCCAATTATATTTGTTATGATTAAGGTATATCTGAATAAAAAAGGCAAACTGCACAAATCAGCAATGGCAAAGTTTATGGTACATTGATTTCTCACCCCATCCGATTGCATTATTCATCCGATGACTTTGAGTCATCGGATGAGTGTTATAACAAAAAAGCCCAAATCTTTCAATTTGAGCTTTCTCTGTGGGCAGTGAGGGATTCGAACCCCCGACATCTTGCTTGTAAGGCAAGCGCTCTGAACCAGCTGAGCTAACCGCCCGTACTTTTGGTAAAGTCATACAAAATTACAGCTTTTTTCAAAACCTTCAAGTCAGTTTTTAATAAGATTTTTGCTCTCTTTCCACATCATTATGCCGCCTAGTATAAACAAAAATGCTGAAAGATAGAAGGAATATTCAATTTCGAATATCTTCATTACGGCATAGCCGAGAGCGGGACTGAACACACCGCGTACGCCAGTAAGTGTTATATGAACCGCCTGGTAATTGGAAACCTCATTTTTGGGAGCGTAGAATATTGAGCTTAATGTCCATGCAATTGTAACACCGCTCATAGCGAAGCCAAAAATGAAGTACGATATATAAACTGTTATTTCTGTATTAGTGATGAGTCCCGCTGCTGCGAAATACTTTGATGAAACCAGTACCAATGGAAATAATGCCAGTATGCTGAAAACATATCCGCAGAATTTTGTCGGATTGCCGGTTCCGTGATATCTTCCCATTATAGGAGTAACGAGAATTAAAGCAGTATGAAAGATCATTCCTTTTGCAAATGAAATAGGGGAGTATGATAGCTTCAGATCATCTACCAGAAAAACAGGGATGACAGGAGAAAGCACCATGAAAGCCATTCCGTATAAAAAGAAATACGCTTCGAATCTAAGGAACGCTTTATTTTCTTTGAATATCCTGAGGGTATTTCTTAATGGCAGTATTGCGATATCTTTTATAAGTCTTAGGTTGTAATGTGACTTATGAACTTTATCTTTGCCGGAGTAATCATCAAGGCTTAATGTGATCATTTTGGCGAGGCTCCAGTAAACAAGTATGCCGAAAACTCCCGCAATTGGAAATATGAGCTTATATATATTGCCGTTTATATCAAGAAAATACCCGGTGACTGTGGTTACAATTACAACAAATACGGTTTGCAGCGAAGATGCGTATGAGTATAATTTGCTTCTGTTCTTATCAGTGTAGTTATGTTTAAAAACTATGTTCCAAATAGAAAGCAGTAATGCATCAAGATAAGCTCCGATAGCAATACAGGCGATATAATAAACGGGATTATCGAATAGCGGGATTATTATCAGGAAAAACTTCGCTGCTACACCAATTATGAGAATGGTTTTCGCCCTGCTTCGCGAGCGGTTAACAAGCTCACTGCCGTAAATCGAAAATAAAAACGATGAGCTGACAAGGAAGGTCAGTATCATTACCTGGAAGTTACTGCCGCCTAGGGTCTTTTTTAAAATAACATCCTGCAGCAGGATAATGCCGATGGCAATTCCGTTGAATACCTGTGAAATTAAATGGAGTGCAAAGGTTCTTTTTTCCAGTGTCTGAAGGCTGGAGTTTGACTTATCCAATCTTATGAATTACTTTCCTGTATATATTATTTATCCTGATTACCTGTTAAGCCTTATAT
>JABFSP010000370.1 GCA_013140565.1 Ignavibacteria bacterium | reverse complement strand
GCCCCCAACATTTTCTCCCTGAGCTTTTTCATAAGTTTCGGTTTTGGGGCGATCCAGAATTGAATCTTCACGTTTGTCCTTTAATTCCGCAGCCTTATCAACACTGTTCTTACTCCCCTCCTGATTAACAGCCTGTTGGTTATTTGCTTCATTCATTTTATCCTGCTGCCACTTTGCGTCCTTTGTTTTCGGATCCGTTGTATCATCTCTTTCAAGCCTTTGAGATTCATCACCGCGTTTATCTTTTCTTGCCGGCTCAGTAGAATTTTCGGGATCAAAACCAGTTTTTCTCTTCTCGTCTTTTGCCGGTTTCATTTCTGTATCTTCATTTTTAACTTCCGGCTTTTGTCCGGTCTGTCCGGTATTTTCTTCAGGTTTTTCGCCGTTAATACCGGTTGTGATTACGTCATTTTTCTTTTCAGGAATTGGCAGATCAACTTCCTGTGAGTTCTCTTTTTCAGTCCTGATATCCTGATTATTTTTTTGCTGCTCATTTTGATTTTCGTTAAATATATTTTCGGATGGGTTTTTTATCTGTGTCATAATAGTTCTCCTCTGATAAGTTTTAGATTAAATAAGTTATTTCAATTATCGTGCCAAAAACTTAATAACGATTATTGCTGAAATTTGGCAAAAAAGTATTTTAGATTTTAAAATTATGTGACATTATTGACAAAAAAAGCGGAGCATTTGCTCCGCTTAAATTTATAAATTTGCTTTGTCAGGAATTATATCACATTCTTATACTCTCTATTAATTTATTCCAAGACTTTTGAGCTTTCTGTAAAATGTGCGTTCATTCATATTCAGCAGCTTCGCTGCTTTGGATTTATTACCGCCGGATTCATCAAGTGCGCTTAGTATAGCGTCCTTTTCTGCTTTTTTTGTAAGCGTATCAAAAGTGGCAGTATCATTTTCGTCTTCAGTTTTTTCAATAATAGATTTTGGTGAAACATCATCAGTAATATTTATTTTCTCCATAATATTTCCCGGCGTAAGAAGTACAGCTCTTCTTATTGTATTTCTGAGTTCTCTTACATTCCCCGGCCAGTGGTGTGCTTTAATTCTTTTCATAACTTCATCTGATACAGAAGTGACCGACTTATTAAGTTCTTCGTTGGCGTCCTTAATAAAATGGTCAACCAAATATTCCAAATCACCTGTACGGGCCCTCAGCGGCGGAAGATCCATATGGAATTCATTGAGCCTGTAATACAGATCCGCCCTGAACTTATTGTTATTTACGGCATCAGCAAGTTTCACGTTTGTTGCAGTCAGTATTCTGACATCAAGGCTCAAAGCCTTTTTTCCGCCTATCCTGGTAATCTTTCTTTCCTGTATTGCCCGCAGCAGCTTTATCTGGTTTGAATCAGAAAGGTTAGTTATTTCATCAAGAAATATCGTACCGCCGTTTGCCTGTTCAAATTTTCCTTCGCGTTGTGATTTCGCATCTGTGAAAGCGCCTTTTTCATGACCAAACAATTCGCTTTCAATCAATGATTCCGGTATCGCGCCGCAATCAACAGCAATAAACGGTTTATCAGCTCTTGTGCCGGCCTTGTGTATCATATTAGCGATCACCTCTTTTCCGGTGCCGCTTTCACCCTGTATCAAAACGGTTAAATTTGTAGGTGCAACAATCTTCACCTGTTCAAATACTTCTTTCATCTGCGTACTTGAGCCAATTATACCTTCACCCTTGTATGAATCATCCGTTTTTTTTCTGAGTAATGCCAGTTCCTTATTAAGGTATTTTATTTCCAGTGCTTTCTTAAGAGTTAATATCATTCCATCATTATCAAAGGGTTTTGTAAGGTAATCATTAGCTCCCTGTTTCATTGCCTCAACAGCATTTTTGATATCACCAAACGCTGTCAGTATAATAAATGGAATGTCAGGGTCTACTTTTCTTACCTCAGCAAGTATTTGCATACCATCCATTTTGGGCATTTTCATATCACAGATCACAAGGTCATATTGTTTTGTTTTCACTTCTTCAATAGCCTTCAACCCATCTTCAACTGATTTAGAAGAAAATCCGTTCTCTTCAAGAACATTTTCAAGAGTGTATCTCAGTGATTCATTGTCATCTATTATTAATATTTTTTCCATATTCAGATTAAATCAGTTAATTTACTGCAATGTTGTTCAGTGGCAGCTTAATTTCAACATGAGTTCCTTTGCCAGGCTCACTTGAAATATTAAGTATGCCATTATGTGACTTAATGTATTGGTATGCAAGCCCAAGTCCCAACCCGGTCCCGGTTTCTTTGGTTGTAAAAAAAGGTTCAAAGATCTTATCCAGATTTTCAGCGGGGATGCCTTTACCGGTATCTATAACATCAATTATCACCTGGTGATTTACTTTGTCTTCCCTTGCCTTAACGGTAATGTTACCGCCATTTTCTATTGCATCAATTGAATTGGATACAAAATTCAGTAAAGCATTTTCAAGCTTTACTTTATCGGCATGTAATTCAGGCAGGTCAGCAGGAATCTGTTTTGTGAGCGCTATCTGTTTTTCCACGCACCTGGCTTCGCTGCTGTTAAGTATATTTTCCAGTAATTCACCCGCAGAAAAATCATCATACACAAGGTCTTCCGGAGATGCAAAGTTGAGGAGATCCTTAATTATTTTATTTGCAATATCAGAATTTACTAAAATATATTTAAGATGCTTTTTCATTTTTTCATCTTCAATTTTGGATTTCGCAAGAAGCTGCGCCAGCGCGCTTATATTGGCGAGCGGGTTACGAATTTCATGCGCTATACCTGAAGAGAACCTGCCTAAAGCCGCCAGTTTTTCATTATGTATCAGTTCTTTCTGCGCCTCAATAAGTTTAGCATTAGTTTTCCTGAGTTCTTCTTCTACAAGTTTTATATCTGTTATATCCTGCACACTGCCATACAATCGCACAGGTTTTTTCATGCTATCGTAATCTACCCTTAATTCAAGACTAAGATATTTGAGTCTTCCGGATGGCGTGACTATTCTGTAATCAATTTCTGCATTGTGCGGTTTCATATCAAGATTGCTCACAAGTTTATCCATGACCTGCTGATCTTTATGGTAAATGAACCTTCGTACATTCTCATATTCCAGTAATTCTGTACCGGGTTCCCATTCATATATTCTGTACATTTCATCTGACCACTGTATCTTATTTGTGATGAGATCTATCTGCCAGCTTCCCAGTTTGGCAATACTTTGTGCTTCCTTTAACTGCTTTTCACTTTGCTTAACTTTTTCTTCAGCTTCTTTCGTCGCTGTAACGTCCATAAATGTACCAACCATCCTTACAACATTACCATTTGCATCTTTTTCAACTTCTCCCTGTGAATGTATTATCTTTGTTTTACCTGTTGAGCTTTTGATATTCAGGTAATAATTAAAGCTGCCGTCTTCATCTATTGCTTTCTGAATAGCTTCCGCGCGAATCGTTTTGTTTTCATCATCAAGCATCCCAAGGTAGATCTCCTGTGTAATTTCGGTATCTACATCTATTTCAAAAATATTATACATTTCCCTGGACCATTTCACTTTATCCTGAACTGCATTCCATTCCCAGCTGCCAAGTTTTGCAATTTCCTGTGCTTCTTTTAAACGTTTTTCACTCTCAATGAGGTCCTGCTCAGCTTTTTTCCTTTCAGTGATATCGCGAGTGACTTTAACAAAGCCCTTTAATTTATCTCCGTCATATAAAGTAGAAAACATTATGTCTGCCCAGAACTGTGAACCGTCCTTGCGTTTCCTCCAGCCCTGGTTTTCATACCTGCCCAGTTTGGCAGCCATTGCAAGGTTATGATCGGGCATCTTATTTAAAAGGTCTTCATCAGTATAAAAGACTGAAATATGTTTACCCATGATTTCTTCCCTGCTGTAGCCTTTTATGTACTCAGCAGCCCTGTTCCAGCTTTTTATATTTCCTTTTTCATCAAGCATCAGCACAGCGTAATCCTTGATGTTTTCCATTATCAGGCTTAATCTCTCTTCATTATCCCTTATCTTCTGTTCAGCCTCATATATTTCTGTGATATCAAGGCACGTTCCAACAAGTCTCTGTACATTACCTTTTTCATCAAGTCTTACACCGCCTGAAGACCGGAGAACTTTGATCTTTCCTCCGGGAGTGACTATTCTTTCATTGAATTCAAATGTACTCTTGTTTATATAGGCATGTGTAATTTCCTCTTTAATTGTATCCCTGTCCTCAGGGTGGATCTTAGAAAGAAAAGATTCATAAGTATGATCAAAATCTTCATTATTGATCTCGTAGATATTATACATTTCCTCTGACCATTTAACTTTGTCAGTTGCAACTTCCCATTGCCAGTTACCCAGCTTTGCAATTGACTGAGCTTCCATCAGTGAGTTACGGTTTTCAATAAGTTCATTTTCAATAGATTTCCTGAAGGATATATCACGAATCATACCCGTAAAGTATATGCGGTCATTTAGTTCCCATTTTGCTATATATAATTCAATAGGAAATTCTGTTCCGTCCTTTTTCCTGCCTGTCAACTCCAGGGTTTTGCCAAGCAGCCTCGAAATCCCTGTTTCAACCGCTTTCCTGAATGCATTCCTATGCTTTGAAATATACTCTTCGGGCATAAGTAATGATAATGGACTGCCAATCAATTCTTCATTTGAATAGCCGAATATTCCTGCTGTACTTGAATTGACATATATAATTTCACCTTCACTATTTGCTGTAATTATTGAATCGTTAGCTGTATCTGCAATAGCACTGAAATGCTTTTCTCTTTCTTTGATCTCCCTTACAAAATCATTTTTCCGGATAACACTGCTTATCTCGCTGGATATATTTACAATACTATCCAGGATTTCCTTATCAGGTTTTATATCCTTTGAGTTAAAAAATTCAAGGATACCAAGTACTTCATTTCTATCTAACACAGGTACCCATATACTTGATTTGAGACCGATCTCTTTGCAAAGTTCAGCCCGTTTATATATCTTCGTGTCAGTCAAAGAAGAAACATCAGTCCACACCGGTTTCTTTTCTTTAATTACTTCCCTTTGTATGCCGTGGTCAGTCCCAAAAGATACCTCATCAGTTAATGCCCTGAATACTTCAAACTCAGGTTTCAGGTTCCTGTTCCAAATTCCTGAGCTGTGCAGTTCCAAGCCGTTAAAATTGAAATAATGACCAATATCCCATCCGGTATATTCACAGACTTTGTCTATTGAATATTGAATGCATGGTTCGTTTTCCGTAAACCTGTTTGCTTCAATTGCAACTTCATTCACAAGGTTCAGCAGGCTGTATCTTTTTTCAAGCAGGTCAAGATTGTTCTTATCAACGGTAATATCCTGAACAATACCTACAATCGCATCCACTTTGCCTTCTTCATTCCTGATTACTGAAGCGGAAAGATACACAAAAAACTCGCTCCCGTCATTCCGTTTATTTACCAGCTCCCCTTTCCATCCATTCTTTAGAGTTTCTGCAAGAATTTCTCTTCTTTTCTCGTCAGAAATGCTCTCGGTATATAAAACAGGAATATTCTTTTCAAGCAGATCGTTTTCCAGGAATCCGTAAACCGATTCAAAAGCAGGATTCACAAAAATAGTTCTGTTCTGCAGGTTAGTTATAAATACGCATTCCTTAATTCCCCTTAATGCATGACCATAAAGTTTTAGTCTGCCCTGTACTTTCTCCTTTATCGCCATTTCATCCAGAAGCCTGTTCAGTGTATTGGCAAGTTCAACCGTTCTTTCATTAACCCTGGTTTCAAGTTCATCATAAGCTATTTTAAGGTTCTCTTCCGCTTTTTTTCTTTCCAGAAAATTACCTACCTGGCCGCCAACTGATTCCAGTACCTGAAGAAGGTCATACTTCGCAGCCAAAGAATTTTTATTAAAACATTCGATAACAGCTATTACTTTTTCGCCATCTTTAATAGGAACAGCAAACCCGGTTTGCCATCCAAGTTTTAACAGACCTTCTTTCCTCGGCAAATTTTCATCTTCCCC
The DNA here is from genome assembly GCA_013140565.1 of Ignavibacteria bacterium. Classification (GTDB taxonomy): domain Bacteria; phylum Bacteroidota; class Ignavibacteria; order Tepidaquicellales; family OLB5; genus OLB5. The sequence continues at coordinate 1,290 of JABFSP010000370.1, read as the reverse complement.
AAGATTTTCAATCCAACAGGGAGCAGAGCTTTCCCAAACTCTGCCCGGTAATCCAACTCCTTTGGTAAACTTGAAATTACTACCGAATATTGAATTGTAGTTCTTGGCCTCCATCGGATTTTCACCCCATATTGCCTTTTGCACTAAATTATCTTCTTCTATTACCCACGCTAACCCGAACTTCCAATTCACACCGGTGCAGATATTTTCGAGCACATTCTGTAAAGCAGTTTCAGTAGATTCTGCTTCTGTTAATGTTCTTGAAACAAGATATTGTATTTTAAGGTATCTTTCAGTTCTTTTCTTTTCCTGGATATCGATCGCAATTCCGATATAACCGGAAAAGTCCCCGCCAGTGTATCTCGGGATCCCTCTGCTCAGTATCCACCTATAGTCTCCTTCGGCAGTTTGCAGTCTGTATTCAATCTCAAACGGCTCCCTGCTTTCAAACGAAGCCGCATAAGTACTCAGACATTTTTCAAGATCTTCCTGGTAGATACCCTCAACCCATCCGTTGCCAATTTCCTTTTCCAATGTTCTTCCCCTGAAATCCAGCCAGCCTTTGTTAAAATATTCACATTTCTTGTCTGTGCCGGAGATCCATATAAGCGCGGGAGCTGAATCAGCCATTTCGCGGAATCTGCTTTCACTTTCTCTTAGTGAATCTTCAATCTTTTTTCTGTTGTTAATTTCAATTACAAGATTCTCATTTGAATTCTTCAGTTCAGATGTTCTTTCTTCAACCTTTTCTTCAAGTTCTTCATATGATCTTTTCAGCAGTTCATCAGTTTCATTTTTGTTCCTGATCAGGTTATTAAAGACGAATAAAGACAGTCCAAGGACAGCAAAAGCAAAAAGACTTGTTATTATAATGAACACCTGTGTATCAGTCAAACTTGCTTTTGATGTATTTTGCCTTTCATCCAGCAGCATGAACTCATCATTCTTTATTCCTGCCGCAATTTCATTTAACATGTCAAGTTCATCCTGCGAACGCATTGCAAGCGCCGTCTGGTCAGGTAATACTTTGCCTTCGGTTCTGTATAAAGTAATTGAAGAATCAAGCAGTCTGTTCATGTTTTCTGCCAGGGAATCAATAAGCAGGATTTTACTTTGCTGAACGGAATTTTCGGGTTCAAGCATTTTTAACTGGCCAATTTCATATTCAAGGGTATTCTGCAGTTCATTATAGTGTTTATAGTACTTCTCGTCATTCTTTACTATATAGCTTCTTCTTTGAAGCTGAATATTGGATAGTAGAAGTATAATCTCATCTGTTTTCTGAATGAC
>JABFSP010000145.1 GCA_013140565.1 Ignavibacteria bacterium | reverse complement strand
GAATAAATTCAAAATGTACGGAATTTTATTAGTTATTGCGCTTCTTGCATTTTCAGCCTCAAACTGCAATAAAGCAAACAAAACCCTTGTCGATATCGGCAGCGATAAGATCACATTGGGTGAGTTTGAAAAACAGTACTTAAAAACTGTCGGAAACATTGATACCGCCAAGAATAAGTCTATTGATGAGAAAAAACAGTTCCTGAACTTATATATAAACTTCAGGCTGAAAGTTAAAGATGCCCGTGAGCGCGGACTCCTCAGCAACCCTGATATACAGAAGGATGTTGAAGAATATAAAAGAAATTACGCGCCAACATACCTGGTTGATAAAGAAATAGTAACCGGTAAAGTTAAAGACCTGTACGAAAAAAGAAAAGACGAAGTACGCGCATCACACATACTTATAAATCTGCCTGAAAACGCTACACCGCAGGATTCAATTTTCGCTTACCAGAAAGCTGATTCAGTAATTGCTAAACTTAAAGACGGCCAGGATTTCGGCGAAGTTGCTATGCAGTACTCGATGGACAGAACTGTTAAAACAAACCGCGGAGACCTGTATTACTTTACCGCCGGTATGACTGTTCCTGAATTTGAAGACGCTGTTTATGAAATGAGCGTTGGTGATTATTCAAAAAAACCCGTCAGAACAATGTTCGGGCTGCATATAATAAAACTGACTGACCGCAAACCAAGAACGGAATCTGTAAAGATCTCGCATATTCTTATTCAGGATAAACGCGACAGCATTGGCAATGTAATTGATTCTATGGCAACCTACCAGAAAGCGCTTGATGTATATAACAAAGCAAAGGGCAGCGATAGTTTTGAGTCATTGGTTCAGCAGTACTCAGAAGATGCAGGTTCAAAAACACAGAATGGCGATTTAGGAAATGTTGAAAGAAGAAGGCTTGCCCAGCCGGTTGATTCCGCTGCATTCCTTATGGGCGTAGGCGATATAGCCGGCCCGATTAGGACTCCGTACGGATGGCATATTGTAAAAAAATTCGGCGAGAAAAAAGTCGGTTCGCTTGAAAAGGAATTCGAAACAATTAAGAATGAATTCAAAAAAACCAAGGCTTATAAAGATGAATACTCGAAATTTGTTGAAACATTAAAGGGAAAATACAGTTATAAGATTATACCCGAAGGAATTGCGTTCCTGAAAAGCAAATTTGATTCAGTTAAAACTATATCAGATTACAACTTAGATAGTCTTTTCAGTCCCCAGGATAAAGAAAAAGTGCTTGCATCATATGAAGGCGGACAGGTTAAACTTATAGATGTCATCAATCATCTTAATATTAACAGGGATTTCGCAAGGATGGGTTTAACTGAGCTGACGATCACAGCGATTATCAATTCATCTGCAGAAAGTCCAATTCTCAACAAGAAAGCGAAAGATTCAAACATAGAAAAAGACGATGAATATATTGCAAGCATAACCGATTACGAGAACGGGCTGCTTGTCTTCAGGATTGACCAGGATGAATTATGGACAAAGGTTAAGATAAATGATGCGGATATAAATACTTATTATGAATCCAACAAGTCCAAGTACACCAAAACTGATTCAACAGGTAAACCTGTGAATAAAACACTTGATGAATCAAAGGCTGAAATTTCTAACGAACTTCAGCAGTTAAAGTATAAGGATTCAGAGAAGGCGTATTTAGACGGACTCAGAGCAAAATACCCGGTTACTATTCATGATGATATTTTAGCTGAAGCGTTTAAAGAATAAATCGATAGCAGACTTGCAGATTAACAGAATTTGTTTTTTTAAAAGGATTTAAAAATTAAATATTGAATAAAATAAAAATAATATTAGCAGCGTTTAGCCTTCTTGTATGTGTGAACATTTATTCGCAGGGTGAAGGAGATAAGATAATTGCAATTGTTGGCAACGATGTTGTACTGCAATCAGACCTGAACTTTCAGCTCTATACTTACATGCAGCAGAACAATATACAGGAAATCAACAATGATCTGGTTCAGCAGGTTTTTCAGAACCTTGTTTCTGAAAAGCTTATGCTCGCAAAAGCTGAGCAGGATAGTATATTCATTTCGACAGATGAAGTGAGTAAACAGGTTGAAGGCAGAATACGGGAAATGGTTGCGCAGTTCGGCTCTGAAAAGAACGTTGAAGAGGCTTACGGACTTACCATTCCGAAAATAAAGAACCTGCTGAGGGAACAGACTGAACGGAATATGATGTTAACCCGCGTTAAGCAGGCAAAGTTCGGATACGGCATCAACGTTACAAAGCCGGAAGTAATTAAATTCTACAATGACTACCAGGATTCGCTGCCAATGGTTCCTGAAACATATGACCTTTCTCAGATAATAAGGATACCAAAGATTACCGAAGACGCGAAATTCATGGCCCGCGATAAAGCTGAAAAGATTTTAGACAGCGTTAAAGCAGGCGGAAATTTTGAAGAACTCGCAAAACGCAATTCAGATGATTCCTTAAGCGCTTTACAGGGCGGAGCCCTGGGCAAGAGCAAAAAGGGTTCCTTTGTAAAGGAATTTGAAGATGCGGCATTCCTTTTAAAGCCGGGCGAAGTATCGGGCATTGTTGAATCAGAATTCGGTTATCATATAATCAAACTTATTGATAAATCGGGTGACTTTATAACATGCCAGCATATACTTGTAAAATTCCCGCGGCTTGAAGCCGCCGATTTCACGGAAATAAATTTCCTAAAGGATCTTAAGGATAAAATAAACTCAGGTCAGATCACTTTTAATAAAGCCGCTGTTGAGTATTCACAGGACCCGAAATCTGCCGCAGATAGCGGACACATCGGGAAACTAAGTGTTACAAATCTGGACCAGCTTGAAATTGCGGCATTAACACCGCTTTCTATCGGCGGGCTTTCAGACCCGGTGAAAGTTGGAGATGAAAGATATTACGGCTATTATATGTACCGCGTTAATGATAAATTCCCCGAGCACAAAGCTACACTTGAAAGCGACTATGTACTTATCGAGCAGTATGCCCAGAGGTTCAAAGAGCAGAAGCTGCTTGGCGAATGGCTTGAAGAGCTGAAAAAAACTATTTACCTCGAAATAAAACTCTGATTTTATTACAGGCAGTATGAAACTGATTCATACTGCCTGTTAAACTTAAATTTTTAAGATGCCCGGATTTTCCTCAAGCTACTCTCCCCTGTTCCTGGTCCTCTTTATTTTAATTGCTGCGGCAGTTTCCTGGTACTTTTACCGGAATACCGCTGTAAGCAATGCAAAGAAATATGTTCTGATAGCTTTAAAAACCATAGCAATATTTATATTGCTTGCATTATTCATTGAACCCGTACTTTCATATTTAACCGGCAGCGATAAAAAAGGCAGAGATATAGTGTTAATAGATATTTCGCGAAGTTCAACAATTGAAAACAGAAGTAAGGATATTAAAAATATCCTTGAAGAAACCGGCATAAATAATAATGATGGTAATGTGTTCGGATTTTCAGGGAGTACTGCCGAATTAAAAAATATGGATTCAATTGTATTCAATGGTTTTAATACAGATCTTTCTGCTTCGCTAAGGCAGCTTAAAGAGCAATACCCTGACGGCTCATACAGCTCTGTTACCGTAATATCAGATGGCATATTTAATGATGGCGGCAATCCTTTATATGAAGCGCAGAAGTTCTCTGCGCCGTTCGTTGTTTTCCCAATAGGTGATACCGCCGTAAAAAAGGATGTAGTGATAAAAAAAGTTGCCGCAAATGAAAAGGCATTCACCGGCACAGCTGTGAAAATTAAAACTTATCTTAATGTATTCAAATCAGCCCCCGCAGTGATTAATATGAAGCTGTTGAGGGAAGATATTGAAATAAAATCTTTGCAGGTAAACACACAACAGGGTATAAATAATTATGAGGCTGACTTTGATGTCACAGAAACTACACCGGGCAAAATAAGATATACTGTTACTGCTGATAATCTGCCGGAAGAGCTGACATATAAGAATAACAAAAGTGATTTTTATATATCTTACATTGATAACAAAGTTAATATTTTGGTAATATCAGGCGGACCCGGTTACGATAACGAGTTTACAGGTTCAGTACTGAAGCGAATAGGTAATTACAATATAACATACAGGACTCAAAAATCAGCAGGTGAGTTTTATGAGGGTCCGGTAGATACAAGACAGTTCGCGGAATTATCAACATTGTTCCTTCTCAACTTCCCTACAAGTATTACTTCAGCCGCGCTTGTAAGCGATATTGCAAACAATACAAAACAATTCAATGTACCTGTAATATTCTTCGCAGGTAAAAATTCAGATTACCAGAAGCTTGGCTCCTTTGAAGAGCTGATACCATTTAGTGTATCCCGCCCTAATTCCGGAGAGAATATGTTCAGGTTGCAGCCTGTGGGCGGAATGGATAACGGGCTGGATAAGATCCCGGGGCTTGGCGCAACCAATGAAATATTCAAAAATGTTTCCGGGATTCTGCCCAAACCGGGCAGCATTACTCTCGCAACTGATAAAGCATCAGGTGAACCAATGATAATTAACCGTGTATCGGGCATGAGCCGTTCATCGGCATTCCTTGGTTACGGCCTCTGGCGCTGGAAGCTAAACCCGGGCACTAACGCTGAAAAGACACTTGAGGCAATGCTGATGGAAATGATAAACATGACACTTCAGAAAGAAAAACGTACTAAGCTCAGGGTTTATCCTGCCAAAGATGTGTTTGACTATACGGAACCGGTAAAGATCTACGCAGAGGTGTATGACGAGAATTACATGCTTACCCGCAATGCTAAGTTAACAGGAAAGGTCACCCGCAAAGACGGCACAAGTGCCGGTGAACTGAAGTTCACCCCCGTAGAAAATAAGTTTGTGGCTGAGCTTCCCCCGCTGCCTGCAAATGATTATTACATTGAGTGCGATGCTGAATTTAACGGTACTTACTGGGCAAGGGATATCAACCGGTTTTTGAGCGATACATTAAACACCGAATATCTTGATACCAGACCGAACATAGATCTATTAAACGAGCTAGCTGCAAAAACCGGCGGCGCTTTGATCACGGCTGATAGCGTTAAGGAATACTCAACCATACTTGGCAGGCTTAAGGAATCATTGCCAAATGAGGAAGTGCACCAGAAGTATCTGCGCTTTGACCTGTGGGACAATAAGTATTACCTGATGCTTGTCATTCTGCTCTTTTCAATTGAATGGGTTTTGAGGAAGCGCAATAACATACCTTAAGGTTTATGTTCCTGCTTCAAAAATATTTTTAAAGAAAATGTGATTTTATGACAAATGTTATGTTTATGAGTACGAAAAATTGATTTAAGTCATAAAAATGAGTGGATAAAAATCATATACCGTAAAACTCCACTTTTTAATTTACTGTTTATAATTATATTTGTATAACACGTTTCATTATATAAGGAGATATTAAACTATGCCATGGGTAATTACCAAACTCTGTCTTGACTGCAAAGATACAGAATGTGCAGAAGTCTGCCCCGTCGATTGTATTTATGAGATTCAGGTTGACGACGAGAACTTTCCAAAGAACATGCTTTACATTCACCCTGCTGAGTGCATCGATTGCGCTGCCTGCGAACCGGCTTGTCCCTGGCAGGCAATTTACGAAGATTCACAGGTCCCTGCTTTATTCAAGGATGATATTGAACTGAATGCAAAAATATTTGAAGTACATCCTTCGGAAGATTTCACAACTGAACCCACTCCGATCAAAAAGAATCCGACACCGGAAGATATAGCTCAGAATAAAGCTAAATGGGGTTTCGCATAAATAAGAATTCTGTTTACAATAAAAGCCGCCTGTTGTAACAGACGGCTTTTTTAAATTAATCAACTGCTTCAATAATTCTTACAGAATTGATATCACTTCTTCAAACTTAGAACAAAATAGATCGATCTCTTCGTTAGTAATGATATATGGAGGAAGCAGCCTTATGACATTTTCGTTGGTACAATTTACAAGTACATTTCGCTTCATCAATGCATCAACTACTGGCTGGCCCGTAGATGTTAATTCCACACCAAGCATTAAACCCATTCCGCGAACTTCCTTGATCTTATCTGGGTATTTCTGCTGCACTGATTTAAGTTTGTTTATTAAAAGATCGCCATTGGATCTATTGCTTTGCATTAATCCCTGTTCAAGTTCTTCCATTACAACTAGTCCCGATGATGCAGCAACAGGGTTGCCGCCGAATGTTGAGCCATGCTCGCCAAATGTGAATACATTTTCAACCCGTTTATTACCGGCAATAGCTCCAAGCGGTAAGCCGCCGCCGATGCCTTTAGCCATTATAATAATATCAGCATCAAGTCCGAATTGTTTAAATGCAGTAAAGGTACCCGTTCTGCCAACCCCCGATTGTATTTCATCGGCGGCAATAATGAATCCGTACTTACTCTTTAACTCATTTAGCTTGGTAATGAATTCAGCCTGTGCGGGATTAATACCACCTTCACCCTGCAGGCATTCAATAAATACAGCCGCGGTTTTATCATTGATTTCAGCTTCAAGTTCAGCAACGGAGTTAAACTCAAGATGTTTCACATCCGGCAATAGCGGCTGGAACTGTTCGCGGTATTTCTTGCGGGCTGTGAGTGAAAGAGCACCCATTGTCCGCCCATGGAATGAGCCAGAGAATGAAACCAGTGTGATTTTACCAGTACCAATGAAATACTTCCGCACAAGCTTAATTGCAGCCTCAGTTGCTTCTGTGCCTGAATTGCAGAAGAAAACTTTATCGAATCCTGAAAGTTGTTTTATCTTCTCAGCAAGGGATATTTGTTTATCCTGGTAAAACAAGTTCGAAATATGAATATACTTATCAACCTGGCTCTTAATGGCATCGTTCATTTTTTTATGACCATAGCCCAGCACGTTTACGGCAAGCCCGCCGAACATATCAAGTATCTTATCACCCGATGAAGTATATAAATAGCACCCTTCGCCGCGCACTATTTCGATCTGCAGACGTTTGTATGTATGAAAAAAATCATTCTCTTCCTGTGTTTTCAGGTCTGTAATGTTCATAGATCAATAATGAAATTTATAGTGTTTTAAGTATCTTGCTGAAGGCTTTAACATTTTTCTGCAGTTCAAGGACAGTAGTATTATTTTTAATTACAAAATCGGCGCGTTTAGCTTTTTCTCTTTCATCAAGCTGAAGCTTCATTAGCTTCAATACATCACGGCGTTTTACGCCGTCTCTTTTAATAATGCGTTTAATGCGGGTTTCTTTGTTCGCATATATCAACACTACATAATCCATTCTTTTATAACT
>JABFSP010000372.1 GCA_013140565.1 Ignavibacteria bacterium | reverse complement strand
TTGTAATACTTATTAAAAATAACAGGAGGATATATTGACAAGAAAAGTGGTTTTAAGCCTGATTTTAGCGATTTTCGCTTTTACACTGGATTCGTTTGCTTTTACAAAGGGTCCGGGAGATAAAATTGAAGATTTTTCCATATCCAATTACGATGGAAAAAACTACAATTTATCAGATGCTCTAAAAAATTCCAGTGCCGGAGTTATAGTAATGTTCTGGTCAAGTGAGTGTCCGTTCGTGCAGCCGTACAATGACAGGATAAATGATTATGTTAAGGAATACACTGAAAAAGGATTTACTGTATGGGCGATCAATTCCAACAACACAGAAAGTACTGATGTTGTGAAAGAACATGCAAGCAAGAACGGTTACTCGTTTCCAATGTTAAAGGATAACAACAATGTAGTTGCTGATATATTCGGTTCAACAAGAACACCGGAGGTTTTTGTGATCAGCAAAGATCAATCTGTCCTATATCATGGAAGGATATCTGATAACAAATCTGCCGCAGAGCAGAGCACACATGACCTGAAAAACGCAGTTGATGAAATTTCATCAGGCAAAGATGTATCCGTTAAAGAAACCAAATCATTTGGCTGCGGAATAAAAAGAGTAGAAAAATAATTATTACCAATTAATGAAAACTATTACAAGCCTCATAGTATTATTATTTTTGATTTCATTTTCATACTCGCAGGAAGTAAAGACCATCACAAGTATTGATGAGTATAAAGCCGTTGTTGATGGTTCAAAAGGTAAGGTAGTTCTTGTAAATTTCTGGGCGACCTGGTGCCCGCCCTGCGTAAAGGAATTTCCAGAGCTTGTAAAACTTTATAATGATTACAAGGATAAAGAATTCGTGCTTGTATTTGTTTCGCTGGATGACAAGGCTGATTTTGATTCCAAGCTTCTTCCATTCTTAAAAAAGCAGGGAGTTGATTTCACTTCATACTTTGGTAACTTCAGCAACCCTGAAGCGTTAATGACATATGTTGATAAATCATGGCAGGGAGAAATTCCCTACACCGGATTTTACGACAAAGAAGGCAAACTGACTAAGACATTAATGGGAAACAAAACATACGAGCAGTTTGAAACAGAAGTAAAAAAATTGCTGAATTAAAGAAGTAAGAATTAACAGAAACAAAAAAAGCCCGCTTTAGGATAACCAAAGCGGGCTTTTGCTTTAACAAACCTTTTCTAACCGGGCAGTTTAGCCATCTGGAACCAGAAGTCTTCGATTATCTTTACTGCCTGTGTGTATTCATCAAAATCAACCGGCTTGGTTACATAACAGTTAGCATTCAGATCATATGATTTGGTGATATGTTCTTCAGAGCTAGAGCTGCTAAGCATAATTACAGGAATTTTTTTCAGTTCAGGATCATTTTTAATGCTTTCAAGTATTTCAAACCCGTTCTTTTTAGGTAAATTTATATCCAGCAGAATAATATCGGGTTTTGTTCTTTCTGCGTACTTTCCCCTGGCATATAAATAATTCAGTGCTTCTTCGCCATCACGGGCAACCGAAAAAGTTTTATCTATTTTACTTTCGCTGAACGCCTCTTTTATAAGGCGTACATCGCCTTCGTTATCTTCAACCAGCAGTACCTGCAAACTTCTTGGAATATAGTCCATTTATATGTTTAATTTCATTATTTCTGTTCAAAAATACCAAAATTCTAAACCAACAACAAGGTGAGAGAGTTAGTGTTACTGCCTTCCTAAAACTTAAAACGAACAAACAAAAAAATTATTCTTTATCCGGAATTGTAAATGTAAATGTTGAGCCTTTGCCGGGTTCAGATTCAACCCACAGGTGACCGCCCAGTTTTTCAACTATCTTTTTACATATTGCAAGCCCTATACCTGTTCCGGGATACTCTGAATTATTATGCAGACGCTGGAATATGATAAATATCTTGTCGCTGAATTCCTTATCAATACCAATACCATTATCAGAAACTGTAAAGAGCCATTCATCACCGGCGTGTTTGGCCGTAATATTAACAACGGGGTTAACATCCGGCTTCCTGAACTTGATTGCGTTACTTATCAGGTTCTGGAATAACTGGTTGATCTGAAGAGTATTGGCCCTGACTGTAGGCAGGTTCTCGTAATTTACCTGTGCCCCTGTTTCCTGTATTGATGCTGAGAGGTTTTTCAGATTCTGCGCCACAATTTTATTTACATCTACATCTTCAAGAGGCGCATCTTTTGTGTTTACCCTGGAATAAGCCAGCAGGTCATTGATAAGCGTTTTCATTCTGACAACACCATCAACTGAATAATTTATGAACTCATCAGCTTCAGCGCTGATACTTCCTTTGTACCTTCTTTGCAGAAGCTGTATATAACTTGCAACCATCCTCAGAGGTTCCTGCAGATCATGGGAGGCAACGTATGCGAACTGTTCAAGTTCTTTATTTGACTGCGAAAGTTTTTCAGCTAGCTGTTTTAGCTTTTCCTCAGTAGTCTTATGTTCGGTAATATTAATAAGCACTCCCGCCATGTGAGAGTCACCGTTATTGCGGACTTTTATCATATGGTCTTCGACCCATATATACCTGCCATCGGATCTTCTTACCCTGAATTCAAGATTAAGTACACCCAGAGAGCCGCCCCTGTTCCAATCTTTTGTTTTCTCTTCAATCGCTTTCCAATCACCCGGATGTGTAATTGTCCTGAAGAAATCACGGTCATTGAACAACTCAGCATCATATCCAAGCATTTCATATACATTTTCAGACATAAACTCTTTGCCGCCGCCTGTTTCGTATAGTACAACATCCCGCAGGTTCTTTAACAAAGTAGCAAGCCTGAACTGTGTTTTACTTAATTCTTCCTGTGCCTTCTTCGATTCAGTAATATCACGCTGTGAACCCCACATCCTGATAAGTGCGTCATTTTCCAATATTCCTACCAGGTTGTTCATGAATATCTTTGTTTTACCGTCTTTATCTTTTTCAAGTGATTCAACATTATCTATCTTGTATCCGTTCATAATACTTTTGCGGATGTAATCAATGTTCTTCGGTTCTGATTCAATAAGAAGCTCACCAATTCTTGCTCCGGCAATATCTGCAGCAGCTTCGTAACCGAACATTTTAGCGAATACGTCATTACATTCCGCAAGATAACCGTACCTGAATACATTTTTAACCTGTTCATCAACCGGCAGCTTGGTAGAAACAGGCTCAAGGAACTCGAAACGCCATATTCCTTCTGTGCTTTGTTTTACAAAAGCCCTGTAACGTTCTTCGCTGTTCCTTAATGCTTTTTCTGTTTCTTTACGTTCTGTAATATCGCTGTAAATTCCGTAAACACCTATCTGGTTCTCTTCAAGTGTGATCGGGTAAGCAAGAACCGAAACATCGACCGTACTGCCATCTTTGCGTTTGCGTTCTGTTTCCCTGTGAATGATCTCGCCCTTAAGCACAAACAGGGTCATTTGCGTAGCCTGTTCAAGCATACTTTCAGGTACTATTATATCATTCAAAGTCCTGCCTTTTATTTCTTCAGCGCTGAACTGGAACATTCTTTCAAAACCTTTATTCGCGTTAAGTATCCTGTCCTGGTTATCAAGAACAACAATACCTTCAGGTGAATTTTCGAAAAGCTGCTGGAAGTATGATTTCTGCAGCAGAATTTCCTCTTCGGCTTTTTTACGCTCAGTTATATCCCTGTAATTGAAGACAATTGCTGCAATTGCCGGGTCATTTATCAGATTATGCGCCGTAGCTTCATGCCACATCCAGTGTCCGTCAGAATGTTTAAACCTGAACTGAACGTTATTTACAATTTTGCCTTCTTCTGAAAGTACATCTTTAAAAAGTGTATCAGCGGAGGGTTTATCTTCTTCATTTATGAACTCGAATATATTCCTGCCAATATAATTATCCGGGTCGTAGCCAAGTATCTTGGTTACCGAAGGACTGGCGTAAATGATCTTTCCGTTCTCATCCACCAAAGAGATAAGATCGGTTATATTTTCAATTAAGGCGCGGAACTGTTTATCTTTTGCGGTAAGCTCAACTTCAGCTTTTTTTCTTTCGGTTACATCAATACATATCTGGTTTATAGCAACCGCTTCGCCGGTTTTTTCGTATTCAGCATACAAGTATGTATCAAGCCATATAACCTGCTTATTCCTGTTTATTATGCGGTAATCGATATGCTGGGTAGCCTGGTATCTTTTCTGAGCCCAATCTTTATAGAAGTCGAATACTTTTCCCCTGTCATCAATATGGATCATTTCAACAAGATCTGTATCATTAAGATGGTTAAACTCATCCATTGTATAACCGGATTGCCTCATGAACTCATCATTGACGAAGTCATATGCGCCGTTCTTTAGCATTACCCTTGTAACTGCAACGGGTGCATTGGCTGCCAGGTTTTTATACTTATTCTCATTTTCAATAATCTTTTCCTGCGCCTTTTTCTGGTCTGTGATATCAATACATATCTGGTTAATTGCCGCAATATTTCCGTTCTCGTCAAAATCGGCAAACAGGAATGTATCCACCCATATCACTTCACCCAGCCTGTTAAAAGTCCTGTAGTCTATATGCTGTGTATCTTTGTAACCTTCATCGCGCCATTTGTTAAAGAAATCCTTTACACGTTCACTATCTTCAGGGTATGCCATCGCTTTTAGTGAAACCGCATCCAGGGAATTATACTCTTCCATATTATAGCCGGTTTGCCGCGTAAACTCATCGTTCACATATTCATATTTCATGGTCACGGCATTTATCCGTGTAACCGCAATAGGCGCGTTTTCTGCAAGGTTCTTGTATTTCTTTTCACTTTCCAGGATAGCAAGTTCCGCTTTTTTCCGTTCGGTGATATCAATACAAATTTCATTCATCATCACTGCCCTGCCTGAATCATCAAAATCTGCGTATATAAATGTATCAAGCCATATAAGTTCTTTTTTAAGGTTCAGTATCCTGTAATCAAAATGCAGCATTGCCTTAAAGCCGTCTCTTTTCCATTTGTCATAGTTTTCCTGAACTTTCTTCCTGTCGTCTATGAAAATGATATTGGTCTTTTCCTCTCGCGGCAATTGGCTGTATTCTTCCACAGAACATCCCATCTGGCGAGCAAACTCATCATTGGCATATTCAAAATCATTTGTGGTCATAGAAAATCTTGCAACCGATACCGGTGAATTCTGTGCAAGTTTACGGTATTTCTTTTCACTCTCCAAAAGGGCAATCTGGAATTCTTTGTTGGGGGTTATATCACGGCAAATAATGAAAAGTTCCTGTGGGATGCCGTTTATATCTGAAATTAATCTTGTACTTTCATTTACCCATATAACACTGCCATCTTTGCGCAGCTTTCTGAATTCAAGCTTTGCGCTTTCCAGCTTTTTGGAAAATATCTCGCTTATCCTGTCAATTACAAGGTCTCTGTCTTCCGGGTGCACTACCTTCCATACTTCATTGCCAATCAGGTCTTCTATTTTATATCCAAGATACTGGGCGCCAAACTTATTAACTGATTTAACTCTTCCCGTCGGTGAAATGGAAAAATACATATCAGGAGCGCTGTCGTAGAGATCCTGGAAACGCTTTTCACTCTGCTTAACAGCTTCATCGGCTTTTTTCCTTTCGGTAATATCACTGGCTATGCCAATATGTGCTACCGGTTCACCTTTTTCATTCCTTAGAATTGATGTAGAAAGATATACCGGGAACTCCCTGCCATCTTTTGTCCTGTTAAGTAATTCACCCTGCCAGCCGCCTTTTTGCGTCTGTTCAAGTATTTCGTTATTTATATCCGGCGGATTATTATGGCTTCTTACAAAATTAATTGCCTTACCTATTATATCTTCTTTGGAGTAACCGTAGATCGTTTCGAAAGCGTCATTTATAAATATTACTTTACCTTCAAGGTCAGTAATGCTCACACATTCAGAAATTCCTTTAACGGCCATAGCAAGCATATCGATCTTTTCCTGTGCCTGCTTGCGTTCAGTTATATCCCTTACAAACAGCTGAACTACTTCCTCATCAAGCATTTTTATAAGACGCATGCTGATCTCTACATCAACATATGTGCCATCTTTACGCCTGTACTCGGTTTCAAACTGGTAATTTCCCTTTTCTTTAAGGGATGAATAGATCATAAATGTGTTATCTATGATATTTTCATTTATCAACTCCGAAAATCTCATCTTGCCAAGCTCTTCTTTGGAATAACCCAGAAGTTTGCTTGCCTGGTTATTAACTGAAATTATCCTGCCATTGAGCGACTGAACAAATATCGCATCAGTGGCGTAATCAAATAAGTTACGGAACTTGGTTTCGCTTTCTCTTAACGCGGTTTCGGATATCTTCCTTTCGGTGATATCCTGAATAATAAGAACGGCGCCTGTTAATCTTCCCTTGTCATCCCTTAATGGAGAAGAACTGTGATCAATAGATATTTCCCTGCCATCCCGTGCTATAAGTACAGTATGGTTGCTCCTGCCTATAACTATGTTTTCAGCAAGGACTCTTTCGATGGGGTTTTGCATCGGCTCTTTTGTATCTTCATCAAATAAATGAAGGAGCTCATATATCCTTTTTCCTGCAACTTCCTCGAGTGTCCACCCGGTAAGCGCTTCCGCTACCGGATTCAGAAATTTAATAAAGCCAAACTGATCGGTAACAATAACAGCATCACCAACACTCTTTAATATAGCGCTTAACCAGCGTTCATTTTCTTTTAGTTTGGTTTCCATCTGGTGCTTATAAAGCGCCATTTCAATACTGGAGCGCAGGTATCTTTCTTCGAAAGGTTTTAAGATATAGCCTAACGGCTCAGTCATTTTTGCACGCTTCAGCGTGCGGTCATCTTCATATGCCGTTAAATAAACTATAGGGATATTGTATTTTTTTCTTATCTCAGCGGCGGTTTCAATTCCGTCAATATCACCCTTTAAAACAATATCCATCAATACAAGGTCAGGACGCAGTTCTTCCGCCCGGGTTATCGCTTCTCTTCCGGTGAATACAACATCGGGCACAATGTAGCCTAAGCCTTCAAGACAGTTCTTGATATCCTGGGCTATTATACCTTCATCTTCAACCACCATTATACGCGGGGTTCCGTTAAGCTCTGTCACTTAAACACCCTCTTTCCGCAGCATATTTTTTTTCAATATTACGTATATATTTTAAAACCCGTTCAACAGGCTCAATTTTTATATCATTTTGACATCGTTTTTCTGCTTTTTTCCCTAATAGAATGAACCTTTTTACAAAATCTTTTGAAATGGATTATCAAGTTAGCACATATACGGTATAGCTTCAATACCCTCAATACGTTACAAATGAAGATATATTGCGTTAATGCTTTACCTTTTCATTTATTGCAGTTAAATTTGTATAATATGCAGAATAATCCACAAAAGTCAAATACACTGATCTCATGCGGTTCATACTCGTGGGGCGGACTCGAGATGTTTTCCCTCGAAACTGCCCGAAAACTGGCGGATAAAGGTATGAATATTAAAATATTATGTTCAACAGACTCCAGACTCTGCAGGGAAGCCGAAGTTAACGGAATTGAGACTCTCCCCTATTTTGGAAAAAATGTAAACATACCCGCATCAATTAATAAACTTAGAAAATACCTAAAAAATTCAAATACAAATGTTATTCATTCAAACCACTCTCACGACCTCTGGGTTTTGACCCCGGCTTTAAAATGGGCAGGCTCAAAAACAAAACTCTTTTTAACCAAACATATGGCAAGCGGTGTTAAAAAAAATGACCTTATGCACAGATACTTATATAACAGAATAGATGGCGTGTTTGCAATTTCTACATACATACAGCAAAGCGTAAAAAATACAACACCGGTTCCTGAAAACAAAATCATTCTATTGCCTGTTGGTATAGATGTGGTCAGATTTAACAAAAACAGGTTTAATGCAAAAGAAGTTAAAATGGAGCTGGGTTTGCCAGTAGACAAGTTGATAATTGGTATTGTAGGCAGAATGACGCCTGGAAAAGGGCATGAAGAATTCCTTGAAGCTGCAAAAATATTGAATACTAAATATGAAGATAGAATATTTTTTTTGGTGATTGGCAGCGCGAGCTTTGGCGAAGCAGAATATGAAAAAAGAATCAGAACAATAGCAGTTAAGCTTAATTTAAAGAACATCAAATTCATGGGGCACGCTGAAATACCTGAAAAAAGTATGACTGCAATTGATATACTTTCTTTTCCATCACACGATGAATCATTTGGCAGGGTATTGCTTGAGGCAATGGCACTTGAAATTCCAACAGCCGCAAGCGGCTTCGCTGGTGTGCTTGATATAACCATTGAAAATGAAACAGGCCTGCTTTTCAAACCAAAAGACGCAAGCAGTCAGGCTGATGCGCTTGAGAAGCTCATAACAAACAAGGAACTAAGGGACAAATTTGCTTTGGCAGGCAGAAAGCGCGCAGAAGAAGTATTTACAATTGAACTAATGATAAACAATTTAATAAAACATTACACTTCATAATATGGCAGGAAGAAGAAAAAGCGCAGGATTAATAATGTTCCGAAGGATTAACGGAGAGCCTGAGGTTTTTCTCGCTCATCCGGGCGGACCATATTTCCACAAAAAAGATGAAGGACACTGGAGTATTCCAAAAGGCGAACCTGAAGTTGAAGAAGAACTGCTTGTAACTGCTATACGTGAATTTAAAGAGGAAACAGGCATTACGCCAATAGGTGATTTTATCCCACTGGGTTCAATTGTTCAGAAAGGCGGCAAGGAAGTATTTGCCTGGGCATTTGAAAGCGATCTGCCTCCAAACTATATACATGAATGTAATATTTACGAAGAAGAATGGCCTCCGCATTCCGGGGAATTTAAAGAATTTCCTGAAGTGGATAAGGTTGGATTCTTTGGAATTGATGAAGCTAAACAAAAAATTAAAGGTGCACAGATCCCGCTTATTGATAGATTGCTGAAAATTATCAGTTCAGCAGAAGATCAGTAATTATACGGCACGTTTATCCCATTCTTCTTTTAAAATGGCATAAACATAGCCATCCCAAAATTCATTTTCAAATTTGGTACTTTTCCTTTTAAGCCCTTCTCTTTTGAATCCAAGTTTTTCGTAACAATTTATTGCGGGTGTATTGAATGTATATACATTTAATTCTATCCTGATAAGTTCAAGTTCCGTAAAGCCATATTCAAGTATAAATGAGATCAATTTATCGGCAATGCCTTTGCCTCTTGATGCTTTATCTACAAATACCCTGCAAATCGATGCAGAACAATTCCTTCGGCTTATAGCTCCAAGCTCGCACATTCCGGCTATTTTACCATTTTCATCAACCGCTTTAAATATTAATCTGCACGGCCCTGGTTTTTGTGTTTCAGAAAAATAACTCTTTAATTGCTCAATTGTTAAAGGGAAGTCAAATACAGGTCCGCACCACAACAGCATTGTTCTTTCATCTTCTGCCCATTTAAGTAATTCCGGCAGGTCATTGCGGTTTAAATAAGTAATAATAATGCTCATATTCTGCCTTATTAAAATTTATATGGATGCAAAAGCAATAATGTGACCGTCGGGATCAGATAAATACCCTACTCTATGACCCCAGTTCCTTAAAGTCACCGGGCTCAATTCAGTTGCTCCTGCTTCTACAGCTCTTGAATAAGATTCTTCAATATTTGGTACTTCCAAATATAATTCACACCTGTGTACTCCTTTAATAGTCTCGGGTTCCGGAAAGTTTTTACCGAGTATTTTCATAATACCTTTAGCAGGCATCAGTCCAAGCTTGCACTCACCCGATAGTAGAAACTCCGTCATTCCTTCCACATCAAGACTCGGTTCTTTATCAAGAATAAAGGAATAAAAATCCCTGCTTTTTTTCTGATCGGATACATAAAGGATAAATTCACAATTAATTTCCATAATAGATCAAATATTAATATAGTTGAATATTAAATCTTTCCCATAACATAAAGCTGGGTAAGTGTAGGTGCCGGGCTTCCGCCTTTTTTCTCCAGAGTAACAGCAAACGCGTCAGCATCGGCAATAGTAACAGGCATCATATGCATATCATCACCTGTTCCGGGCTGCATATCAAAAACACCCGCATCAATTGGTTTACCGTCCTTTAATGCCCATAGCTGGTATTGTTTATCAGCCGGGGGCATTGGAAGGCTATTAACATTCAGCATTACTTTTTTGCTGTTCGGATTCCAGTAAACGGTAGCAAATGATTGCGGTGCAATTTCCATACCTTTTAAATCCACAATTTTATTGCTGCGGTTCATAACCATCTTCATGTCAGTTGATTTCTTATCCATATCCAGCCTGATCTTTTCATACTCAAGCTTCATCTTATAGTTTTCATTCACAACTCCCGTCATCTGTTCTTCTGTGTTCTTAAGCTTGTTAAAGAAGTATATATTTCCGATAATGTTAAGCACAAGGAAGATCCATACTGCTGCCATTAAGTAATTGAATCTTGCCGGCTGCTGAGTGTAATTAAACGAACTTTTCCCGGTTGTATCAGCAATATTTGGTTTTTTTTGTGTGTCTGATATTGAAAGAATATTTGCACTGCTTACTCCCTCTATCTCATCTATCCTGTTGAGGATTGTACTTCTCAGTTCCGGGTTTGGATTCTTTTTAAATGAAGCTGAGTACGATACAAGTGCATCCTGAATGGCAGCAAGCTCTGCCTGCACTTCAGGGTATTGCGCAGCCATGGCTTCCACTTCGCGGGCTTCAGTATCACTTAAAGCCCCGGCAGCGTAAAGCTCAAGCACTCCGGATTGTATGTATTCTTTAGTATTCAAAATTCAATGTACAGAATAGAATTTCTGCACTGCTGATTATTATTTATGTATAAATATCTCTTAAATTATTAATTGCGCTTCTTATTCTGGTTTTCACAGTTCCAAGCGGAATGCCCAGCTTTTCGGCGGTTTCGGCCTGGGTATAACCCTGAAAATATACCATGTCAATCAAGATCCTGTGTTCGGGTGCAAGTTTTTCAATCATTTCCTTGACTCCAATATGATCAGGATTAAAAGATGATGACGGGTTTTCCTCAATAGTATTTACGTAATCTTCTATATCGTGGTTTTGCTGTGAATTTTTGTAATCCTTTGAGCGAATTTTATCAATTGCCAGATTTCTAGCTATATTACCCATCCATGTAACAAGCTTTGCTTTTGCGGGATCGTAACTTTCAATATTCTTCCATACCTTAACAAATACTTCCTGTAAAAGGTCCTCGGCAGTTTCATCGCTTTTTACAATTCTTGCAATAATACCAAAAAGCAGGCTGGAATATTTATCATATAATATACCAACCGCATCCCTGTTCTTTTGTTTCAGGGATGTTACAATTTGCTCCTCAGTTATTTCCTGCAGTCGGTCTTTCAATTTATGGATGAACTTATGCAAAGGTGAAGATAATTTGTGATTTATTCAATTTCAGAATTTATACCAAACAAAAGGGACCCAATTGAGTCCCTTTATTAACAATACTATCGCAAAGCAGATCAATTTAAATATTGAACATCAGCAGGAACAACAAAAATACTCTCCGGTACATCTGAAGTATTATCATAGTTTAATGCCTCAATTGAATTACCTTCTGTGACATTGCCTACCCGGCGTTTGAGCATTAGGTTATCCTGATACATATAATAGTCGCTGGACGCATGGTCACCCGGTACTGTCTGGGATGCAATTGTGTATTTAACACATTCCATTCCCAATACACTTTCAGAACCTGCCCGTGTACCGGAATTGAATATTTTCCCGTCATTTGGCAGATCAAGTATATAGACTCCTGTTTGCATTCCAACATAACTCATATCAACGGCGTTCTTTGAACCGAATTTTCCCGCTGAATTTGTGACAATATTGTATATTTTTGGTTCATCTTTGAATATATAGATACTGGTGGAAGTTGAATCAGGCTTACCGGCGTTATCAAATTTGACAAATTTCATTTTACTGCCGTTTCTGTAAAACATCATCTTGCTCTTAATATTCCCGCCGGCATCTTTTAAGGCGTACTCAATTGTGTATTTTGTATCATAGGTCTGCGCAAAAAAATTAACGCATAATCCTAAAAACATTACAATAAAGATAGTTTTTTTCATTTCACTCAGAAATATATTTTAAAAATTGAGCGGGAAGTTCTATCTGCACGCCCTGTTGTTTTTCTACTTTACAAGAACCATCTTCTTGATCTCAGAATATTTGCCTGACTCTAACTTATAGAAATATATCCCGCTGGAAAGACCAGATGCATCAAAAGTGACTCTATGCTCGCCCGGTTCCAGATTTCCGTTTACCAGAACGGCTACTTCTCTCCCAATATTATCAAAAACCCTGAGAACTGCACTGCCATAAACAGGGATTGAGAATCTGATTGAAGTAACGGGATTAAACGGGTTGGGGAAATTATTTCCCAAACGGAATGAAGATTCTTCAATTACAGCAAGCCGCGGGGCTGTTGGGGAATAGGATAGTATTGTTATTTGCCTGTAAGGTATAACGCCATAGTACCTGGCACCCAGTATGTGAATTCTGGATGATGCATCCAGTGAAATTTTATCTCCCAGAAAGATTCCTGATGGATAAGTTATATCGCCGCGCCAGATAAGAGCGCTGCTTGTACCGTTATACTTTGCTGCCGTGCCCCTGCTTTTGAAATCACCAGCAACATAAATATTCCGGGTGTTATCTGTAGTTATGCATTTGAATTCATAAGCATTAACAACATCTTTTTTGGTCCAGAGCATTGTGCCTGATGCGTTATATTTTACCAAAAGAGATGTATCACCGGTTGAACCAGCAACAATAATATTCCTGCTGTTATCAATTGTAAAATCTTTGTAACCGTCAAAATTATAAGGTCCGAAATTATCATCTGAAACACTGAAATTCTGTTCCCAGCTCATAACAGGAATTGCGTCAGCAGTGAATTTTTTTGTCACAATTAGGTCATGATACCGGTCTTTATCCATTTGATAAGTAACAACTGCACAGTCTAATGCGTCAACAAGGACCTTTGATAATCTGCCGCCATCAGGATTGTACTTGCCCATATTGAGGACCCATCTTTGTGTACATGAACTGTCATATTTTAACATCTGGCAGTCATAATAACCAGCCGCGTTCCATAAATGCCCGCTTACATAAATGTTTTTGGATTTATCTATCGCAATTGAGTGACCACTCCCATACAAAGCATCAAAAGTCCGTATCCTTGTGTAAGAACCATCATATTTTGTTCTTATCATAGCTATTGCAATTAAGCTGGGTTTGTAAATGCGGCCTATTGCATATATATACTTATTGTCAAATACCGCTTCAGTAAAATCAAAACGCCCTGTACCCGGCAAGGGAGTTAAAGATATCAACCCGCCAGTTGAAGGATTGTATTTCAAAATAGTAATGTACGAACTATCTGTGTAACGGACTGTTGAGAATACATACAGGTTACCTGAAACATCTCCTGTGATGCCGACAGGTCTATCCACGCTGTGTCCGGGTCCATCATAAACTGAGATCCACAAACGTGTCCCGGCAGGTGAAAATTTCATCGTTACTATATTCGCGCTATCCTGGTAATTATGACTTTGGGTGGTCACATAAGTATTTCCTGCTGCATCTACTATAGAATACTTAAAATACCGGTTTGAGGGTGAATAATTGTAATTATAATCCAGAATGTATTGAGAAAACAAGTTTGAACTTAACAGTGCCAGCATTACAAAAAGATGTATTTGAGTTCTCATAATTTTACATTCCCTTTTTAATTATAGAATATTAATTTTATCAAACTTACTTATTGCCCTTTAGGGCCGCAAAGAGAAATATACTTGATTGTAAACAATGTTTTTGTGATAGTATATACTATTTATGCTTAATTATTGCTATTTTAGGCATATTATAAGGGGATAGGTAAACGGGTTTAATGGATAAATTGAAGATCATTCAGATACTAAAGACCTTTTCAAAACCGGAATTCAGGGAATTTCAAAGGTTCGCTGCTTCGCCGTATTTCAATGGCGGAAGAAATTATGTAACATTACTGAAAGTGCTGAAACATTATTACCCTGATTTCAGTTCAGCTAAATTTTCAAAAGAAAATGTTTATTCAAAACTCTTCCCGGGAAAAGAATTCAAAGATACAGTATTGAAGACTATGTTTTCAGGTCTAAACTCTCTTGCAGAAGATTTCCTGGCTCAAAAAATGTTTGATACAAATAAATTTGAAGTACTTCATGCAAAACTTAATGCATACCATAACAGGAACCTTGAAAAACAATTTTCCGATACGATTAAAGCGGCTTATGACAAATTCCATGAACTGGAAATAGTTGACCCTCTTGATGCGCTAAGGAATAAATATGAGTTGAGTTTAATTGAAGCAACATTCTATAACGGAAGAAGAAACCTTAACATCAAGAATAAAGAATTTGATGTTACAACATCGGTTGCCACACTTTTTTTCATGGAGTATTTTGTTACTTATGCCGATGAAGTGGCTAAATCCAATGCTATAAATCAACCTATGCCTGAGATTATAGATGTAATCCATAATAATGTTAATTTTGACGAGATTATTTCCTGTTTAATAGAATCTAATCCAGGTGAGAGTTATAAAATATCGTTTTATTATAATTTATATAAAGCAAGAAGATTCAGGGATAAAAAATTCTATTTTGAGGCAAAGACGATCTTTTTTAATAACTTACAAGTAATCCCAAAACCGACCAAACAGTCATTTATTTTTCTGTTAATGAATTGCCTGACCTATATATTAAAATCCAGCAAAGATGAAAAGATAGAAAAAGAAAGATATGTTATGATAAAGTTCATGTTTGAGAATAGTCTACATATTTTTCCCGGTGATGAAATACTACCACTTGGTTCATTTAAAAATGCACTAACACTTTCGATCAGTTATAACGATTTAGAATTTACCAATGAGCTGCTGGAAAATCACATAAATTTCCTGCATAAAGATCTTATCAGGCCTTATAAAGAATATGGCTATTCTTTATTAGCCTTCAAAAGATCAGATTTTAAACACTCTCTGGAACTTCTTCAAAAAATTGACCTTTCTGAATATTCGTTAAAGCTGGATATAAGAATACTTTCATCAAAACTATATTTTGAACTCGGCTATTGGGAAAGCGCCTTTACAATCATTGAATCATTCAGAAAATTTCTTTCCGAAAATATTAACATTAGTTTATCCCTTAAAGAACAGATACTTAGTTTTATTAAATTTTATTCCGAAATATTAAAGATCAGGACAGGTAACAGGAAAGATGAATTGGAGTATCTGAAAAAAAATCTCGAAAAAGAGCATATAACTGAAGGTTACAACTGGCTCATGGAAAAAATAACAGAAATAGAAAATCAATAAATTCCTATTTTCTATAATTACTTTTAGCGTTATATTGCTGAAGTTATGAGCGAAAATCCCGCAAAAGGCAAAGTACTGATATCAGAACCCTTTTTGAATGATCCCAATTTTAAGAGGACAATTATATTATTGACCGAACATTGTGAAGAAGGCTCTATTGGTTTTGTGTTGAATAAACCAACTGATTACCTGATACATGAAGTCATTGAAGAATTCCCGGAATTCGATTCAGTTGTATACTACGGCGGTCCCGTACAGTTAAATACTCTGCAATTTATTTATAAAGGCGAAAATATTATTGATGGCTCAATTGAGATTATGCCGGGACTATACTGGGGCGGCAGTTTTGATATCCTGAAAACACTCATCACATCCGGTACTGCTGCGCCCGAAGATTTCCGGTTCTTCCTTGGATATTCAGGATGGACTGACGGGCAAATTGATGATGAGCTGGAGATTAATTCATGGATAGTGGCAGATACTTCAATTGAAAATATTTTTTCCGTTGAACCTGATAAGCTTTGGCGTGAAACGCTGAAGGGGATGGGTAAAAAATTCGCGATACTTGCAAGCTTCCCCGAAAATCCAAGCGTAAATTAAGAATGTTACGATAAAACAATAAATGTACACAACACTACTTTCGCTTCATTCAATTTTCAGATGGCTGGTTGTTCTTGGGGTCTTGTATACTCTATACAGGGCGTATTCGGGAATGTTCGGAAAACGATCATTTGATCCCGCTGACGCGAAGACACGAAAATACACGGTTATTGCCGCTCACATTCAGCTGGTACTTGGTTTGGCTCTTTATTTCCTGAGTCCCATAACAAAATATTTCATGAGCAATTTCAGCGCTGCTGTGAAAGTGCGTGATATCAGGTTCTACGGAATGGAACACGCAATTGTGATGGTTCTTGCAATAGCATTAATAACCATCGGTTCTGCCATATCTAAGAAGAAAACGGATGACCATGCTAAATTTAAAGCGCTCGCGATCTGGTTCACAATTGCAGTGATACTTGTTTTACTTATGACACCATGGCCGTTCTCGCCGTTTTCAAGCAAGCCATTTTTCAGATTTTAGGTTACTGAAGTAACCCCTCCAAAGGGTTACTTCAGTAATATCATTTTCCTTGTTTCAGTAAATTTCCCCGCTGTCATTCTATAGAAATAAACGCCGCTTGAATAATTTGCCGCATTCCAGTCAATTTTATACACACCTGCCTTCAATTCATTGTTAAACAGCGTTTCTACTTCCCTGCCTGCAATATCATAAATTACTACGTTCACATTTGATCCAACAGGGATAGATATTTCAATGTTCGTCACCGGATTGAACGGGTTTGGAAAATTCTGGCCAAGTTCAAAAATCCGGGCTATAATATTTGAGATCGGTTCTATCCCTATGAATGGCTCTGATGAGACGGCAAGGAAATAAGTGGTATCACCGGAGGGACTATCAGCTAAACCCAAATTACGTGTAACTGAGTTTACTGTTAATGAATCTAATTTTGATATACAAATTATATCTCTTGTTGTCAGCCCGTTTAAATACGGGTCTGCTGTCCAGGTAGTGCCGCCATTTGTTGTTTGTCTTACTGTCCCGTCATCACCAACAACAACTCCCTCAAGTTCATTTTTAAATAATGCATCCCGCAAATGCTTTGTAGTTCCGCTTGTTCTCGGAGTCCATGAAGAACCATAATTTGTTGACATGTATATTTTGCCGTTATTCCCAGCAATTAAATATGTATCATATCTTACCTGTACGATCTTATTATAACCGTTCGTATCTCCTGTTGAAATGCTCTGCCAGGTCTCACCTCCTGTCGAGGTCCTGTATAAGGCTCCCCTGCTGCCAACAACGATCCATATGGAAGAATTGATAACTGCCACAGACCTTAAATTCCTGTTTGTAAGTGACGGGTATTCAAACCAGTTCCAGTAGCTGCCAAAATTTTCAGACTTAACCACTTTACCGTTATCGCCAACAGTCACAATGTGGGCAAACAGTCCTTCCTGCAAGGGAAGGAAATCGAGGCCATGCAGATTTGGAAAATTCTGGTAAGGCACGTTCCGGTTACTCCATGTATGACCTTTATCGGTTGAGCGCAGCACAGTACCGGAATCACCAACTGCATATGTAACTGATGAATCAGTACTGTTTAAAGTTTTCACTGAGTTTAAGCGTCGTGTGTTGCCGCTATTCCTTAAGACCCATGGAGCAGAAGGTCTGCCTTCGCTGGTATAGATTCTACCGTCCCCGGTAACTGCAACTCCGTAATGTACCGGCAAGTTATCCGAACCTCCAAAAACCAGAGCAAATGCTAAACTATTTACATCAATACCAAATAGGCCATAAAAGAAAGATTCACAACCTCTAAATCCGGCAAGTGAAATAAACAACATTATGAATAAAAATATATATGTAATTTTCTTCATGTCTTTGAAATTAAAATTTATGTTAACAGCATCCTAATATTTTCCCATAACAAAAGTACCATCATATCCATTGTGATGAATTTTTGATACTGTAATTGTATTCCCGTTTGGAATACCATCATAATAAAGCCATTCCTGCGGGTTATTAAATACGTTATAATAGATCCTGCCCTGCCCGGAAACTGCAGTGACTTCTTCACCTGGATAGCTTGCATATAGATCAACAATAGGATCAGTTCTTATCAATTCAACATAAGATGCTGGAGTGACATTTTGCCAGGTTGCACCTCTATCAGGTGAATAAGCGATCCAATCTCCGGCAGCAATTATACCGAACTCTCCAAAGCACTCTATAGCATTAATATTATTTATATGTGTACTTACGGGGGCCCAGTTTAAACCGTCATTTGAAGAATAATGAATACCCCCTGTATATCCTCTAAGTGCTGCAAATTTTGCGTTAGCGCCCGATATGTAAAAATACGCAAGGTCATTAAAGCTGCTTTCCGTATAGACATTGTTCCAGTTATATCCACCATCAGTAGTGCGAAAAATACCGGAATGGAATAAACCTATCCCGGTTATGCCGGTTGGGTATTTCTGAACAAATTCAATTCCGCTACAGGTGCCAAAATTATTGTTATAGGCAATTTTTGTCCAGTTCAAACCGTCATCACCGGAAATAAAGATGTTGCCTGAGGAAGTTGTAATATAATATCCCTGTATATCATTGTAGTAACTGCAAACAAATTCAGTATTAACTGCTAAAGTATCAACTACTACCGGAAATATCCAGTTGGCACCATAGTTTGTAGATTTACCTACAAACTTTTCATATGTTGGCATCATAAAAACATTGTTGGGTCCAATTTCAAAATCTGAAAATCCCCTGTATTCCGGAAAGTCCATTGTAATCCAGTTTGATGATTTTCCTGTTTTATATATTAATACTGCTCCGCTTCTTCCCGGACTGGGGTCCACAATACTTGTTTTCGTTTCACACCCGTCACAACCCCCTTCCCCCAAAAACATTGGAGAGATAAATATTAAACCAAGTATAACCAGCCTGAATTTATTCTTTTGTCTCATATCAACTTTGTTTAATTTTACTGCTTAATCTTCTGGTTTAAGATAATCAACATTTACAGGTAAATCCAAAGAAACTTATATATAAATGTACCGTAAGAGTATTGAATTCTTTTATGAAATTCCTTAATTTATGAATAATTTACAAACAATTTGTACTGTGAAAATGCATGTAAACAGCCTGTTTTCAATATTAAAGACTCTTTCAGGGAAAGAACTAAGAAATTTTGACAGATTTTTACGGTCACCATATTTCACTGAAGGCAAAAATATCAGGAGTAAGCTGCTATATGAATACTTTTGTATTTTAAAAGAATTTTACCCTGCATTTGACAGATCAGAATTAGAAAAGGAAACCCTTTTTAAAAGATTATATCCTGAAAGAAAATTCAGCAGTGTTTTATTGAGGAGACTAGATTCAGATCTTGGCAAACTTGCCATTGAGTTTTTAAACCAGGAAGAGTTCTATCAGGATACAGCAGCGCGAAGCATTAATGCAGTAACTGCATTAAGCAGAAAAATGCCGGAGAAGTTTTTTTACAGGCAATTTTATTTGTCTCAACAATCTATCGATATTCAAAAATATGATTCTAATTATTACTATAATAAGCAGTCACTGGAATTAATAAGGAACAACTATGCATATACAAAAGGTGAAATGCTGAAGAAGTATGATGTTAATTCTGAGGCGGATAATTTTATAAAATATACTTTGTGCCGGGCACTGGAAATTTACAGGAATATCGAAAATGATAAGGCGATCTTAAACACTAAGATAAACACTGAATTTTTTGAGAATATACTTGCTTTTGCAGAATCGCACAAAGAGGTAATTGCCGAAGACGCTCTTATTGCAATGCATTACAATGAAATATTGCTGAACATCAGGAAAGAGGATAAATACTATTATGAACTTAAAAATCTTAAAGGAAGGATAGAGAACAAATTAAATTCAAATACCCTGCGCAACCTGTATGTTACTATGGTGAACTATTGCGTTAGAAAAAAGAATATGGGATTTACAGGATTTGACACTGAAAGATTTGAACTGGATACTGAAATTATGAATAACGACATACACAGTACGGGTGAGTATTTCGACATGAATTATTTTCTATCTTCTGTCAGAAATGCTGTTTCACTTGGGAAACACGCCTGGTCAGAAAATTTCATAAAGAAATACAGTTTAAAGCTTGAACCAAGACACAAAACTTTTGCTGAAAACTATGCATTGGGTGTGTTATCGTATGGTAAAAAGGAATATGGAAAGTCGCTTGAATATCTTTCAAGGATCAATATTGAATACAGCGCAAGAAAACAGCAGGTGAAAGACCTTATGATAGTCATTTACTGTGAAACCGGATCTTTTGAAAACGCTTTAAACCTGATAGATACCAGCAAGCATTCGCTAAAAAATGATAAACAAATACCGGAAGAAAGGAAGAAAACATTCAGCAAGTTTTTGGATTTTACAGGAAAGTACATCAGGCTTAAGCTTGAGCCTGATGAGTTCAGAATAAATTCATTAAGGCAAAAGATAATCGCTTCGGGTCACTTTGTTAACAGGGAGTGGTTATTAAAGAAGACAGATGAACTTATTGTTAAGCAATAGCGGTACTACAAAAAGTTCAGATCTATTTGAAGGATCTCCGGTCTGTTGCCCGTTCTAATAGGGGGACCCCATGAGCCAACACCACAGGAAACATAATAATGCGTATTCCCTTTCTGTTTGTATCCCATGCTTACTTCATATAACTTTTTAGTAATAAAATTGAACGGCCATAACTGTCCGTGGTGAGTATGTCCGCTTAACTGGAGGTCTATTCCGATTACTTCAGCCTCTTCCAGTCTGAGCGGCTGATGATCCATTAGTATAACAGGCAGGTTTTTATCAACTCCTTCTATTAATTGGTTCAGCGGTTTTCTGCGAATACCCGCAAAACCCTTTGAAGCGCGGTCTTCCCTGCCAATAATGTAAAATGATTCAGCCACTTTAACTGTCTTATCCCTCAGTACGATCAATCCGTGTTCTGTCAAATATTCCACTGAAGGCTCTACCCCGCCTATGTATTCATGATTACCAGTGACAGCATATACTCCGTATTTGGCTTTTAGAGTTCGAAGCAATTCACCAGCATTTTGCTTTATGACAGGTCCAATATCTTCATCAACAACATCACCCGGCAAGAAAATAATATCGGGTGAAAGCGAATTAATTCTATCAACAATTTTTCTGAGACGTTTTCTGTTAATGATAGTGCCAAGGTGAATATCAGAAGCCATAACGATCTTAAGTGATTTAAGTCCGCCTTCCTTTTTGTTAATGTTAATATTCAGTTTTTTAACAACCGGATTCGCTGCATTGGAATACCCCAATATTACAATTAAGATTACAACGGAACTCACACATAGGAAGAACAAAACCTGATAATCAGGCGAATAAAATGAAACAGGAAGGAAACCGAACAAAACATTAAGTAATCGTATAATATCTATTAATATTACAAAAAGAAGATAATACACCATTGCCCCAAGCCAGAAAGAACCTACCCATACAAAAAATGCTGAAACCGCATTCAGGAATTTACGTTCCAGGAATCTGCCTATAATATAAGACAGGAAAAAAAACAAGTATACTGCGGAATATAAAAATTTGTAGTTATACGGAATGGAATGCAGCCCTGTTACAAAAATGTAATAATTAACCAGAGTATATACACTTAAAACTATGGTTAAGAATACTGCAAATTGTGATTTTTTCAAGAAAAATTAAGATAGTTTGTTTTATTTAAGACGGCAGTTAAAGGGTTTTATTTTACGAATTAAATTCATCCGGTGATTTTGAGTCATCGGATGAATATTTTTATTTGTTGAGAATAATATAATTCACCTGCGCAACTGCAACATGTACGTTGTTCATATCAAACATATCAACTGCAACGGGTGCGAGTGTTCTTCCGTGTTTGATAACTCTTGCAATGGCCCGAACGTCTGTTCTGCAGGCTGCCAGAAAACGAATGTTCATATCCGTTGTGGTAATCGGAGCATCCGCTCCCGCAAGTGTCAATAGCGCGAAAGCGCTTATGGAATCGGCAACGGTCATTAGCAGCCCGCCATGAAATGACTCATAAATTCCGTCATACTTCTTCTGGTGTTTTACAACTGCTTCGCATCTGCCAATATCCATTTCAATAAACTCAAACCCTAGAGTATCAACAATCGGAATTTTTTTTATGCGTGCCAGAACATCCTGCCTGATTACTTTTGTTTCACTCATACAATTATTTTCTTCTGAACTGAATTTTTATATCATCAGCCATTACGGCTTCAAGTATTTTGTCTTTGAGCTGCTTTACTTTTACTTCTTTCTCTGAACCGTATGCTACAGTATAAACCTGTGTTCTGCCACCCTGCTCCAGAAAGCCGTCTTCATTATTGAGCAGGTAACCTTTGCAGAACCCGAACACCGCTCCTTTTTTAAATTTGCTGTAAGGAGACGATGCCGGCCAGATAAAACATATCCGCTGGTTACCCCAAAAATACGGCACACCGTATGAAAGCTTTTCTTTGGCATTCGGTATTACCGAAAGAACAATATCACGCAGCTTAGCTGCAAGCTTTTTTTCGTTTTCAGGCAAAGCTGATATATATTTTTCTACTTCATTCATGCAAATTTACATATAAAAAAAGAGTGAACTTTCTCACTCCAAACTTAATCATCGGATGACTTGAAGTCATCCGATGATCTATGAATAATAACCTATACTTTTTCTATCTCTTTTTTCCCTAATAAACCTGTAGGTTTGAAAAGTAATATCAATATTAATATACCGAAAGCTATTGCATCGCGGTACGTGGGTGAAATATAGCCCGTAACAAAAGTTTCAAGCAGTCCAATTATCATTCCGCCTAAAGCCGCACCGGGAATATTTCCTATGCCGCCCAGTACTGCCGCAACAAAGGCTTTCAGACCCGGCAGAATGCCCATAAGCGGATCGATACTTGGATAATTGAGTCCATACAAAATACCCGCGGCACCTGCAAGTGAGGAGCCGATTATGAAAGTAAAACTGATAACTGCGTTAATGTTGATACCCATTAGACTTGCAGCAGTTGGATTATACGATACCGCACGCATTGCAGTACCTATCTTTGTTTTCATAACAATAAGCCTTAAACCAATCATCAGTATACCTGCTGTTAAAAGTACTACAACCGGGTTTGAACCTATTACCGCTCCTGAAAGATTGATGAGCGGTTTATTTTCAAGAAGAGAAGGGAATGATTTCGGGTCAGCGCCAAATACCAACTGCCCGCCGTATTCCAAAAACAATGAAACACCAATTGCGGTAATAAGTATAGTAAGCTTTGGAGATTTACGCAGCGGTTTATATACAAGCTTTTCAATTGTAAAGCCCAAAGCGCCGGTAACTATCATAGCGCCAAGCATTATCAATAAGGCCATACCAATTGAGGCTATACCTGATACGGTTGCGAATGCGAATAATATCCCGAGGTAATAACCTGAAAAAGCGCCAATCATAAATACATCACCGTGCGCAAAGTTGATAAACCGCAGGATACCGTAGATCATAGTATATCCAAGCGCAATCAGAGCATAAATACTTCCAAGCGAGAGTCCGTTAAATACCTGCTGAATGAATTCTGTCATCTTATGGCTGTACCGTTTCTTTAAATTTAAACTGACCGCCTTTTATTTCAAGAATCACTGCAGGTTTTATAGCGTTACGCTGCTCATTGATCGATATCTTTCCTGTTACACCTGAAAAATCCTTTATCTTTGCAAGCTCATTTTTAACTTTTTCAGGGTCAGTTGTGCCGGCTTTTTTCATTGCTTCAAAAAGTATCAAACCTGCATCGTATGCAAGGAATGCCATTGCATCAGGCATTGAGTTATATTTAGCTTTATATTTTTTTATGAATTCCTGGATTAACGGATCAGGATTTTCTGTGGATACGTGAGTTGAGAAATAACATCCTTCAAGCGCATCCTTTGCTTTGCCTTCGGTAAGCTTTTCTGATTCCCAGCCATCACTGCCAATTAACGGAATTGTTAAGCCTATTTCACGTGCCTGAATGGATATTAAATTCACATCAGTATAATAAGCAGGAATAAATATCGCTTCCGGATTCTTAGCTTTAATAGATGTTAACTGGGCTTTAAAATCCTTATCACCCGCCGAAAATGACTGTACTTCAACAATTTCGCCGCCCATATTTTTGAATTCTTTTTCAAAGAAATCAGCTAACCCGGTAGAGTAAGCATTCTTTACATCCTTAAGCAAAGCAACTTTTTTCATCTTAAGCGTATTTAAGATAAATTTACTTACAACGGTTGCCTGGAACGGGTCAATAAAACATACCCTAAAAATATAGTCGCCAATTGCTGTAACTTCCGGGTTGGTTGATGCCGGAGTTATCATTGGGATTTTATTCTGCTGGCAAATCGGCGCGCCGGCTTTACTGTTCGATGAAGCTACTTCACCAATTACAGCAACAACATTATCATTTTTAATTAAACGCTGAACAACTGTCTGCGCTTCTGAGGGTTTGCCCTGATCATCGTATGTAATGAGCTTTACCTTCTTATTAAGCAATCCGCCTGCATTGTTAAGTTCTTCAACAGCAAGTTTTAAGCCGTTGGTTGATGAAATACCAAATGTAGCGTTCGGTCCGGTTAATGAACCGTATTCACCGATCAGGATCTCATCTCCGCTGCCTTTGTTGCAGCCTGAAATTGTAAAAACTGCAATTGCTGTTAAGGCTATCATACTGAAAAATAAATTTCTCATGGGCGATAAAATTTTAAATTTTTATTAGAATTGTTACCAATAATACCGATTTTGGGTATTATATTCAATTAAATAAAAAAGCCGTCAAATTGACGGCTTAGAGTGCAAAAATTTCAAATTATGTTATTTTACCAGCATCATCTTCTTCGTTTCCGTAAAGTCATCAGTCTCAATTTTATAAAAATAAACTCCGCCCGGCATATTTACCGCAGACCACTCGGTTTCATAACTCCCCGCTCTTAGTTTTTCATTCACAAGTGTTGATATGTGTCTGCCAAGTACATCAAAGACTGTGATATTTACCGCAGACTCTTTAGCAACATTGAATTTAATTTTTGTCACGGGGTTAAACGGATTAGGATAGTTTTGTGAAAGAGAAAAGCCATCCGGAACTTCATTTGAGATCTGGTTAATGCCAATAGGTGTTGTCATTTTGTATACTTTAGCTCCGTTAAGTGTGTTATTGAATAAACCTGCATGCCAGTTAATATTGCCGCCGGAGATATTGTAAGTTATTCTTGATACTACAGGATTCCCGGGCAGACCAGTATTGATATCCTGCCACGAGCTGCCCATATCAGATGACAAAACAAAACCGGCATTAACTGAATTATCCAGATGAAAAGGAGAAAGAGCCCCGGCTATATAAATAAGGTCTGCATTCTTTACAACCTGAACATCGCCAATTTTTCCAAGGAACGTATATACTAATATTGCTGCCAGGTACTGCGCAGATTCAGGACTTTTAAACATAGCACCTTTGGAAGTTGTACTGAACAAAAAGTTGTCTTCCGGATCATCACCCTGTGATTTGATAAATTTAACTGCATAAATGGTATCATCAACATTTATGCCTGATACCGGGCTCCAGGTGGTTCCGTTATTTGAAGTAACATACAAACCTTTTGATGTTCCAGCTGCAATATATGTTCCTGAGCTGTCCGCCTCTAAGTCATATACAAAAGTATTCGGCTGGATACCACCGAAAACCTGCGCCCATAAACCATTATTTATTGATCTCCATACACCATATCTTGTACCGATGAAAACTGTGTTATCATTGTTTGTTGAGGTAATGGAAAACACGTTATCGCTAGCGCCTCCGTAATATGATTGTTCCCAGTTCAACCCGTTGTTTGTTGAAAAATACATTCCTTCCGCGGTTGGATATGGCCAGAAAGAAGCGAATATCTTCCCTGTAGTTCCAAGATGCAAGGTTCTGCCGTTATATGCATTAACAACGCTTTGCCAGCTTGCGCCGCTATTGGATGATATTCTGATTCCGCCCTGCTGACCGCTTGGCCAGCTATAACTCGCGCATGTTACCACTATAGTACCATTGGCAGTTGTGATCATATCGGTAATACCTGCTCCTTCGGGGGTTCCTGAAGTTTGTGTCCATTGTGAGAAAGCCTGGCTGCAGCAGAGCATTATGCCCAGTGTGAGCATGATGACCTTTGGTCCTGAAAATACGGTTTGAAATTTTTCCATATGTTATTATTCTCCTTATTCTTGGTTTATATTTATATTTTATACTGTATTTTATCCCTTACCACGTATAACCATAAATTGTTTGTGTATATTTTTGTTCTGAAGGCGGACATTCTTTGCAATCTGAATTAACATCGGTATTTAATTTTTCAATATACATTCGCTTCCATGTCATAATTGAGTCTTCCCTGTGATACTCCTGGTCCCAAATGTATTTGTAATCGTTTTCTTTCATGCACCCCAGGCTGACTGAGTCCTGATAAGGGCAATAAATACAGATCGTATCAATTACGGTCATTCGGTTTACATCTTCGTACAATTTATACCTGCAGTATTCTCCCTTTGCTCCCGGAAATAGCCAATTGTTACCGTTTACCTTTTTCAAATACTGCGTATCTGACTGATTCTTTTTCCTGCCCAGGATATCCTGGCAGCCATCTGAAAATGCGGCCATGAATATTAAAACCATTATGGATAATATTAATGTCTTCATTATTGAGTTCTCCCTTTTTTTTGATGCTCTGCAAAGTTAGTATCTGCATGCAGGTCTTCACAAAGAAAATTAAAGCAAAATGTAGGATGAAAGATTCACATTTTTTATGAAAAACGTATCGTTTCAAAGGATTTATCACTATATTGTCACCATTGGGAGTACACAAAAAAATATGAATAATTCAAGATTTGTATTATTGCTCAAAACTCTGAGCCCGGGTGAGCTTAAACAATTCAGAGATTTTGTTCATTCACCCTTTTTCAACAAAGAAAAAGTGCTGATGAATCTGGCGGACTATCTGAAAATATGTCATCCGGAATACGATAAAAAGCATATGGAAAAGGAAAAAGTATTCGAATTTCTTTATCCCGGAAAAAAATACAATGATGCCCTGATGAGAAATGTTATTTCTGATATGCTCAGGCTTGCAAATGAATTCCTTGCAGTACTTAATTTTAATAAAAAGGAATTCAGAAAGGATATGCTGTTACTTGAAGAACTGAAAAGCAGGAAGCTTACCGGACATTTTTTGAAGAAAAAGGAAAGAGTAAGCAAAACGATAGAAAATACAGTTTATAAAGATGAGCATTATTACGATAAACAATATGAACTTAGTTTGATTTACAGCGGGTTTCAGAAAGATGTTACGGATAGTTACATAAGGGAAAACAAACTGTTCCAGGAAATTTCGGACCTGTTAACATCAGGTTTTTTGATAAAAATACTTTATCATAATACCTTCCTTCTGACAAGAAATTCTCAAATTTCAAATTTTCGTTTTACTTACAATTTATCCGTAGAGTTAGATATCTTTTTCAGCAGGGAGGGTAAAAAATTCCTGGATATACCTTATGTTAACGCCTATTATCTTTCTTTTAAACTGATGCAGACTCAGGAAGAAAAATATTTTTTTCTGCTTAAAGATTTCCTTATAAAGAACTTTGATATTTTGCATATTCACAAAAGTAAAGATATTCTTACTGTATTGACAAATTTCTGCTATACTAAAGTGACAAGCGGCAGCGATGAATTTGTAAAACAACAATTTGAGCTTTATAAACAAACTGTAGATAAAGGTCTGCATAAGGGAACAGTTGATTACATTTCAAATATATTTTTTATCAGTCTTGTAGCTACAGGATATGAAGCAGGGGAATCAGTGTGGGTAAATAAATTCATTAGAGAGAATATTAATGAGGTTAAAGAGGACTTGAGAACTGATACACATCACTTTTGCTGCGCGCTGGGTCATTACTGGAAAAATGATCTGGAAAGCTCTCTTGTTGAATTGTCAAAGGTAACCTCTGAAGAATTTGTATTTAAGCAGAATATCAAATCTCTAACGTTGAAAATTTATTATGACCTTAACGAATCTGAACCATTTTACTCACATATTGATACGTACAAGCATTTTATTCTTAACAACAAAATAGTTCATGATAAGGTGCGCGAACAAGTGAATGGTTTTATAAATTACTCCAGAAAACTGTTTAATTTAAAAAACACAGACGGTAAGGATAAAGAATTTGAGCTTAATAAAATAAAAAGGGAAATTTCAGAAAACCGGGCTTTAATTAACAAAATCTGGCTTTTGAAAAAAGCTGAAGAGCTTGAAAGATAATAACTCATATTCAGTTCATAAGTTTTTTGAAAGAGTTTCAAAATAAAGCTTTTCACTCGTATCGCCAAAAGTATCTCCGTGCGAGCCGAATTCTTCAAGTTCACTGGTTGCAGAATAACCCCTGCGGTTGTAATACTCAATAAGCTCCGTTCTTCTGCTTATTACTTTCATCTTTATTTCATTTAGACCAAATACTTCTTTTGTATATCTCTCACATTCAGTAATTAACAATTTGCCAATGCCTTTATCCTGAAAGTTCACATCAACTGAGAGCATCCCTAAATATGAATAACTACCGGCATTTTCCAGGTGAACGCAGCCTATGATGCTTTCTTCAACCAATGCGAGAATGATCACATCATTTTTGCCTTCAATTATTTCCTTAACTTTCTCTTCCGTGATTCTGATACCGCTCAGGAAATCCGCTTCAGTTGTCCACCCCTTTTTGGAGTTTTCACCCCGGTAAACGGAGTTAACCAAAGCTGTGATATTAACAGAATCATCCTGAGATGCGATTTTAAAAGTAATGTTATTTTGTTTCATATTGACCTCTCCCAAAACGCACTATTGTGCGTTTTCTCCCTCTCCAAAGGAGAGGGGTGCTAATTTCCTGATGATAATTTTTACTATAAAAAAGGCGAGATATACTCGCCTTAAATTTTTTTGCCTTTTCACTTTTGCTTCTTGACTTACTCTGCCTAAGCAGAGGAAGTTTTACTTCTTTACTACCAGCTTCTCACCAATTTCAATTGTATCGCCTTTTATCTTGTTCCATTTTTTAAGGTCAGCAATAGTGCAGTCATACTTATCGGCTATTTTGCCAAGCGTTTCGCCTTTTTTAACTGTGTGATATGTTGTTTTGCTTTTGGTATCTTTTTTCTCTTTCTTGGTTGTTTCTTTTGTTGAATAGAGCTTCAATACCTGTCCTTCCTGGATAACATCACTATCCAGCCCGTTCCATTCTTTAATATCCGCAACAGATACACCGTTTGCATCTGCAATTTTAGTGAGGTTATCGCCTTCTTTTACTGTGTATGATTTGGATTTTTTGCTCGATGATGTTACTTTTTTATCCGAATATATTTTCAGCTTCTGTCCAACCATTATTTTATCTGACTCAAGCTCGTTCCAGTCTTTTACATCAGCTATTTCAACATCGTACGCATCAGCTATTTCAGTCAGGTTGTCTCCATCTTTTACAGTATAGGTCTGGTAGCTCTGTTTTTTCTTCTTTGTATCAGTGCTGGTTTTCTTTTCTTTTTTTACTTCAACATCCTTTTTGACTTCTACCTCTTTTTTTACTTCGGTATCCTTTTTAACTTCAACCTCTTTTTTAACATCCGGATCATTTTTGTGCTCTTTATTAACCAAAACGGTTTCATTGGTTCCTTCAGAATTTGTTTCTTCAATGACTTCATCTTTTCCCGGGTCTTTAATTGGGCTCTCGGTAACGTTTTCAGTTTTCTTTTCTTCTTCAACTGAACCGTAAAGTTCTTTATATTTATCTTTTGTCAGCCAAACAGAAAGCTTATCACCCTTTTTGGGATAAATGCCATAATTTATGTTATTCCATAATCTCAGGTCACTGGGTCTTACAGCATACTTCAGCGATACATTATAAAGGTCTTCCTTTTCAGAAATATCATGAAACACAAGCTCGCGGTTCGTTGTACTTATAATGTACCTTTTGTCTTCCACGTGATAGCCGGCTACTTTAAAATATGAGTAACTTTCTTCGTGGTTTACTGAAGCTGTACCCTCGTTGCCGTCAAAGATCGGTTTGAAACTGTATTTTTCAATATGACTTGCCGCTTCATAATTTTCAGTAAATTCCTTGAACTTACCTTTTGGTATCTTTATCAAATAGCCGTCATCAAACACCGGTGTTATATCGCTCAGCATTTGTGAGTTCAGGTCACGGATAGTTTCTACATCTGTATTACTGAGCGAAGCAATTTCATCAACTGTTAAAGCAGATTTAATTACTACCCTGTCGTATTCAAGCGGCTTACCCCATTCAACATCATTAAATCCGTATTTTGAAGGGTCAAGGCAAATGAGCGCAACCGCAATATATTGCGGAACGTAGTTCCTTGTTTCCTTTGGCAGATATTCACGCAATGTCCAGAAATCAGTTGAACCAGATTTTTTTATAGCGCTTGTTATTCTGCCGGGACCCGCATTATATGAAGCCATTGCAAGATACCAGTCACCAAATGATTTATATAGATCTTTTAAATGCCTTGCTGCGGCATCTGTTGCTTTTTCCGGGTCGCGTTTATCATCAGTGCTGCCGTCATAATACAGGCCGTAAGCTGAGCCTGTTGTTGGCATGAACTGCCATAATCCTATTGCTCCCGCCCAGGAACTTATCTTTGGGTCAAGTCCCGATTCTATCATAGAAAGATATATCAGTTCCTCCGGAGCGTTATTTTCCCTGAGAATACTTCTCATTAAATTGGAGTATTTCCCGAGCCTGAATAGCCATTTATCCATGTACTTCCTGCCGGTTCCGGTAAAATATGTAATGTAATCCTGCACCGGGCCGTTTTCTACAAGAGGGATATCAATACACTGAGGGAGTTCATTGGGGTTAAATGTATTGGTGAATGATTTCTTTTCTACTTTTTCGTATTTAATACCAAGTTTTGAAGCAAGTTTAAATACTTTGTGATTTTCGTCAAGTTCAGGGTTGGCAGTAATATAATCCTGCACAACACTTGTGGTAATTTCTTTGTAATCTTTTTCCCATGTAATATGTGTTTCAAGATTTTTGGTATCAATCTTATTAAGGTCTTTTAAGGCAGCTTCAAATTCTTCCTTCGAAGCCTTTGAATCAGCCTGTTCATTGAACTGCAATGCTTTGGTATAGTGTATTCTTGCATTTTCAAGTGCTGTATATACACTTACCGAGTCCTTTTTCTTCTTCTTATCAGCAGATTCTTCTTCATCCACGTTAGAACCTCCGCATCCTGCAAGATACTGAAGTGAGATGAAGGCGAATAATATATAAAGAAGGCCTGATAGTCTTTTCATATAATTGCTTTCTCCTTGATTAATTTTGCTAATACGCCAATTTCAGAACCGAATATAAAAAATTCCCCTTATAAAATCAAGCTATTTATTAAATAAACCGTGCAATATTCATATATATAATGCAGATAGCGCTTTTCTTATGGGTTATATCCGGTTTTTTTAAGGTATGATGATTAAGTGAATACTACTTAAAACCTTTTTATGCTAAACTTGTTCCCTTAAGTAATACTTTTGGAAAAGAATGCCGATTAAACACATTGATCTGGGTTTTGCGGATTACAAAGAAGTCTGGGACATGCAAAAAGAAACTCACCTGAACAAACAGAAAAACCCGGGTGATGATATCCTGTTTACAGTAGAACATAACCATGTATATACGCTTGGGAAGACCGGCTCAAGAGATCATATACTCATAAGTGATGAAGAAATGAAGTCGAAGGGAATTTCATACTATGAAATTGACCGCGGCGGAGATATCACTTACCACGGACCCGGACAACTGGTGGCATACCCTATACTTGAGCTTAATAATTACTACAAAGATACACACCGTTACTTACGCGACCTTGAAGAAACAGTTATACTGACACTAAATGAACTTGGCATTGAAGCACATCGCGAAGAAGAATATACCGGGGTATGGGTAGGTGATGAGAAAATATGCGCAATCGGAATCAAGGTTTCAAGATGGATCACAATGCATGGAATTGCTTTCAATATTAACACAGACCTCAGCTATTTTGATAAAATTATTCCGTGCGGAATCTTTCATAAAGGAGTTACCAGCGTAGAAAAGATCACCGGAGCAAAAGCCGATTTCGAAAAAATCAGGGAGATATACGTGAAAAATTTTGAAAACACTTTCCAGACACACCAAAAACAGTGAAAAATACCGATTATCGTTAGATTTTGCCTGATATTAATCTTGACTATTTAAGCAAAAAACACGAATTTTGAATAGCTACAGATATAGTATTCATTTTATTGTTTATTATCAAACTCAGGGTCGTGGTACATCTATCGAATTTTGTGAAGCCAGCACTAAGTGTTTTGGACGAGGAATTAAAATCCCGCAAAAAGAACTTGACGATGTAAAGAATATTATTTCAGTAATGTACTCGAAGTTAATTCATGCAAAAGAAGAATATTGTGTGGGATGTAATCCAGTAAGATAGGAACCCCTAAAGCGGAAAATGAAAACGACGACATTAAGTTTTTTATAGGACAACAAATCGAGGAATACCAAAATGACTGTAAAAGAACTCATCGAAAAACTTCAAAAACACCCACCTGAACTGGAAGTTGTTAAAGAAGAAGATATTGGTTACGATGGTCATTATGTCGGAAGTTTAAGTTATGTATATGCATGTTTAGAAGACATCAGATACACAAAGAACGATGCGGGCGTTACAGTTGAAACAAAAGTGATTAAGATTTGTTGAAAGGAACCCTAAAGTGGAAAATGAAAACGACGGCATTAAATTTAACGTGGCATTAGATGGCAATGGTGTATC
>JABFSP010000192.1 GCA_013140565.1 Ignavibacteria bacterium | reverse complement strand
ATATGAATCCGGCGGTCATAGATACACTGGAAGCTATTAATTCCAGGTTCCCGGTTGGTGCTCATGCTTCAAAAATAAAGCAAATGCTTGAAGAGAAGCTCCCCTTTGATTATGAAGAAGTGAGAAGGGGATTGGAGGATATTAAAGTCTCCGGCGGCAGCGAAGGGATATATGTGAATGAAAGCGATAAAGAAGATTGTGTGTTTTATTTATGTGAGCTTGAAGAGGCAAGAAGTTTTTAAGGGTGAGAAGCGGGGGAGTGGTTGTTTGAAAACAATTCTTGAATTGCGAATCATATTTATTGAAGATAATGTTTAACTTTCTTTTGATTGTACAAAAGAAAGTTACAAAGAAAAGTACACCCGGCGGGAAAATCAAACTGCTCAAACATTAAAGCAATCGTGGAAGAATTTGTGAACTCGCTTGCGCTCAGACATACAAATTCAGTCATAATAGCTTTAATGTTTTCGCCGTTTCGTTTGATTTTCCCGAACGGGATTGAGAAGTTGTTAATTTTTTCTTTTTCCCCGGGTGTTCCAAAAGGCGGCGAGTATGCAAGGCATGAAAGATTGTGAAGTTTCTGTCCCCCCTTGTCTTTAAAGGGGGGAGTAGATTTTGAGGATTAGAGTTTATGCCAATCGTGAAATTATTTTCGGGTTTGGAATTATCTCAGACGGGGGTTTGGTTTTTGAAGAGATATTACGAATTATGACCATTAAAGATTTTTTAATTCAGGGCTAAAGCCCCTTACTTTTTTCTATTTGATCCACGCCCTAACTGAGAAACCAGTCAAGAAGGGCGTGGCTACAATAATTAGTTGATTTGTGCAAATGCTTTGCGCCTTTGCGTCTTTGCGAGCAAAAGTTTTTGCTTTTGATAGAGGAGTTAAGCATAAATCTTTCAAAGCAACCTTCCTCCGCTGGTGCGTAATAAGGCGTGGACCCATCGTTATTTCACGAAGAAATAAGTTTTAGTTTCAATTGTGGATTTTGGATAACTCACACTGATCGTCCCTCCACTGTCAGAGCCAGTTCTACGATTTAAAGACAAGGGGGACTGTTTTAAAAGCAAAAGCCTCCATGAATGGAGGCTTTAGAATTGCAGCTTAGAACAAGTATTCAAACCTGATTAGTCAGGCTGACCGTTCTTATCGGCATCTTTAAATGCTTTAAAGTTCGCTTTAATGTTATCTTTTATGTTATTTTCAATTTCGCCATCGTTAGCAGGATCAGTTGGATCCATATATTCATTGGTTGCTGCATTTACAAACCACAGGTAAGGAAGTATCCTTAACGTTACGTTTGTGGAGGTTTCTGTGACAACCAGTGAGTTAGGAAATGTAAGCTTCTGCTTCGCTGATTTATCTGATTTATAAATAAACCTTACGCCGTTATATGAACCCTTTACAACAACAGAATATCTTCCGTTTGCATCAAGGAATTCAGGATCAGGCGGTGTTTCAGTATCGCCAAGTTTATGAACTTCAAAATTCAGCTTATCATATGTACCAACCGGTATTAAGTTTGAACCGATGAAGTTAGTTCCGCCAACCTGGTTCAGGTCAAGGTATAACACAAAGGGTCCGACTTTAGAGTTTGATGAATCGCTTGAGTTAGCGACATTCAGCTTAATATCTTTAAGCAGTATCTTAACAGTATCTAGCAGCAATATTCCGCTGTTATCAACTGTATCACCTGATTGAACATAGCTGAACTCTATATTATCACCCTGCGGTGCAATGGTATCTTCGCCGCATCCGGCAATAAACAATCCCCCGGTTAAAATTGATGCAAGAAAAAATTTGTAAGTATTTTTGGTTAAATTGAACAAAGTGCTCCTTTTTTAGTTATTGAATGCTTCTAACCTATTAAACCATAGCAGCAGGGGATAGTTCCTACTTATTGTTAATAAAGGAGATATGTTATATTATATTACAATCAATTACATTGTTTTACAATTGAGGTTGGATTTTAGAGGTGGTTTGATCATTATTATATTTCCGGGCGGCAGGGCGAGACCGCATCACGCTTTTCATCCCCCGTTCATTTTCGAAGGCCGAAGGACTGGCGAAGACATGTGGGGAGTAGATTTTGAGGATTAGAATTTATGCCAATTGTGAAATTATTTTCGGGTTTGGAATTATCTCAGACGGGGGTTTGTTTTTTGAGTCTTTCAAGGCAACCCCCATCGTTGATCCACGAAGTAATAAGTTTTAGTTTCAATTGTGGATGACAGAAAATTCAGTCTGATCTTCCCCCCTTTTCAGAAGCAAAGGGGGGACTGTTTGTTGACCTTTCTTCACTTCGTTCTGCAAGGTGTGCGTTACCGTACTCCGTACAGTAACGCACAAAAAGAGCCGCTTTTCAGCGGCTCCTTACAAGTTAACTATTCAATTCAAGTTTCACGCCTGCCTTAATCCCGCGAAGCGGGAGGAAGGTTTGACGTTTCACATTTGACGTTTGACATTGCGCATTTATCACTCTTTCCCTTTGCTTCCCTCATCCTTCTTGGTTGGGGGAGTTGATTCCTTCTTAGGCTGTTCCTGCTTGGGAGGATCGTACTTCTTCGGTGGATCCTGCTTTGGCGGGTCCTGTTTAGGCGGATCGTATTGCTTTGGAGGATCCTTCTTAGGCGGATTTTGTTTTGGGGGAGTGTACTGCTTATTTCCCTCATTATTTTTATTGCCTGAATCATCCTTCTTCTTCCATCCATCGTTATTGTTGCTGCCTGTGTTATCCTTCGTCTTTGTACCGTTATCACCCTTTGTGCCATTAGTACCCGTGGTGTTATTACTGCCATTGGTATTATTTGTACCCTTTGTGCCATCGGTAGAGTTCGAG
Organism: Ignavibacteria bacterium; assembly: GCA_013140565.1. Lineage (GTDB taxonomy): Bacteria > Bacteroidota > Ignavibacteria > Tepidaquicellales > OLB5 > OLB5. The sequence goes on along the minus strand of JABFSP010000192.1, from coordinate 4,542 downwards.
CCATCGTTCTTCTTTACACCTGTGTTGTTGATGCCGACTTTATCATCAATTACTTTTTTATCATTCTTTATCTTTACATCATCATCTGATTTATTGCCGTTATACTTTTTAACATTGTTGTGCATCGATACATCATTTGCAAGCTGATTCTTGCCCGTTACTTCTTCAATTGTCTTAACCTTCGGGCCGTTGTTATTCACACCGCCGACTGATACTTTCGGGTTAACATCATACAATGAATTCTTGATTATCTCAGTATGTATGTACGGATCAACTATCGGTCTGATTGGCGGAATAGGATCAGCGAAGCGGCGCTTTTCGACGAAGGTCCAGCACCGTACCTTGTAGCGCATATTGTGGCAGCGGTAGCCGTAACCGTAGTCATATCTTATCCACGGTGAAATAGGATACCAGCCGCAGTAGCCGTCGTTATACATCCACACAACCCATGCGGGCGCAAATACAAAGCCGGGTGACCATACCCAGCCCCAGCGATCGGACCACCACCACCTGCCGTAATGGCATGTGCGCCATCCCCAGGTGTAATATGATACCCAGCTCCACCCGTAGTTGGTGTACTGCCAGTAACCGTTTGTATATGGCGACCAGCCTTCTTCAACATTGTTTGGTCTCCATACATAATCTGTGTTAATTTCAGGATCAATGCCTCCTGATGCGTCGGCAACAGCCTGCGGGTCGATTTCTTCCTTTGTAACTTTTATCCATTCGCCCTCAGTCTTAAGCTCTTCCTGCACGCCTTCGATGGTGAAGACGCTGTCGTTCTGGAAAACGACTGAGTCAGCCCCGCCGGCGAAGAGCTGCGCTGAAGAGGCAATAACAAATGCCCCCGCCAGTATAACTCCTCTGAAAAGTTTATGTAACAGCATTATAAACGCTCCTTCTAAAATGGTTTTGAATTATTGTCAGTTCTATTTTATCCCCAAGAAAACAATAAAGCAAAACACGGTTTGTAAGATTCCAGCCGGGGGGATATACCCTCCCTGCTGACGTAAAATAATATAAAATTAATATCTTTTGGGTAACATTTTGTAAAAAGATGTAACAGGGGGAGGGGTTGTGTAGTAGGTGAGTTATAGTAGGTTAGTAGGAAAAAATAGGTAGTGGGTATGTGGATCTCGGATCTGCGTAGTTTGCGGTGGTAATCCGCAGAGTCCAAAAGGCGGGAGACTCTGCGGGGACGAGAGGCATTAAACAATTAATGACCTCACCCCCATCCCGCTGAAGCGGGATTTCCCCTCTCCAAAGGAGAGGGGTGAATAAATATTTGAAGTATATAAAAAAAGGCAGCCAATTGGCTGCCTTTGAAATCGAGATTCCCGCTTTCCTGCCTGAACTGCCGTTACGGCAGGCAGGCGCGGGGAATGACAAAGAAGTATCAGAATCCCTTTACAACTGATTCAATTACATCAAGACCTTCATCTATCTGCGCTATTGTGATGTTGAGTGACGGGCGGAAGCGGATACTTCTATCGCCGCAGCCAAGCAGTATCACGTTCTTCTGGAATATCTGAGTAATAGCTTTTCCGCGAAGCTCGCCGTTGGGGAGGTCAATGGCTGCGAATAATCCTTTGCCCCTTGCATTGCTGAGTATTGCGGGATATTTCTGCTGCATATCGGTAAGCTTGCCAAGTAAATGCGTGCCAACATTGGCAGCGTTTTCAACAAGGTTATCTTCTTTAATTATTTCAAGATATTTTTTGAAGCGTATCATATCAACAATGTTGCCGCCCCAGGTGGAGTTTATCCTGCTTGAGGTATGGAACACGTTCTCGGGAATTTCATCGACTCTATCGGTTGCGAGTATTCCGCATACCTGTGCTTTTTTGCCGAATGAAATTATATCCGGCCTTACATAATGCTCATGTGCCCACCATTTTCCTGTCATGCCCACACCGGTCTGTACTTCATCAAATATCAGCAGTATTTCATTCTCATCACATATTTTCCTGAGCTCACGGAAGAACTCAACCCTGAAATGATTATCTCCGCCTTCACCCTGGATAGGTTCAAGTATTATGCATGCGATATCATCTTTGTTATCAGCTATAGCTTTATGAATTTCAGCAATTGCCTGCTTTTCAAGCTTTACAACTTCATCAAGATTGTTTTCATTCAAAGGGAAAGTTACTTTTGGATTTGTAATTCTCGGCCAGTCAAATTTGGGATACAAAGCAACCTTAACGGGATCAGTATTGGTAATTGACATTGTGTAACCTGTTCTGCCGTGGAATGCCTGTTTAAAATGAATTACTTTATGTCCTTTTTCTTCTGTGTAACCCTTATTAAAGTTCTTGCGAACCTTCCAGTCAAATGCTGTTTTAAGGGCGTTTTCAACCGCCATTCCGCCGCCTTCAATAAAGAACGCGTATTTAAAGTAAGAGGGGATAGCTGTATCGAAAAATGCTTTAACGAATTCTGCGAATTCAGCGTAGTATATATCGCTGTTTGATGGTTTGTTCAAAGCTATCTTGCCAATATGCTCAATAAAAGCAGCGTTGTTCATCTTGGGGTGATTCATACCCACAGGATTTGACGCTACAAATGAAAAAAGATCAAGGTACGGTCGGTTATTTCTAGCCTCATATATATATACTCCCTGTGATTTATCCAGATCCATCACAATATCAAGTCCATCCACGTTAATGTAATTCCTGAGTGTACTAAGCACGTTATCGGGTTGTATAACATTCTTTACGTTCTGCCTGGTCATCATTGTTTTGGTTATTACGTTATCCATTACCTTACGTCTCCTTTCATTTCAAAACTCATACTTAATTAAGAGTTTGAGTTTATTTTATTTGTGAAGCAAAAACTTATGTTTCAAAAGGTTAAAAAATCTATGTTCTATTAATGGGATCCTTCGCTTCGCTCAGGATTAAAATCATTTTCCCTTTACATATTCTTCGGCTATCTGCACTGCGTTTGTGGCTGCGCCTTTTCTGACGTTATCTGAAACTATCCACAAATTGATGCCGTGTTTTACCGATTCATCTTTTCTTATCCTGCCGACAAATACATCATCCTTTTCAGCGGAGTGTATCGGCATTGGATATAAGTTGTTCGCCGGGTCATCAGTTACAGTAACTCCTTTTGCGGAGCTTAATATTTCTTTTACCTCTTCAGGTGATACTTTTTTATCAAACTCAATATTTACTGATTCACCATGACCAACCATTGTTGGTATTCTTACACATGTTGCCGTAATTGCCAGGTCTCTTCTTCCCATTATCTTGCGTGATTCATTTATCATCTTCAGCTCTTCGCGGGTGTAATTATCATCAAAGAACACATCAATATGCGGGATAGCATTGTGCGCTATCCTGTGCGGAAAAGGGGAGTGTTCATACTGCTCTATGTTGCGAAGCTCGGTTTCAAGGGCTGTGATTCCTTTGTTGCCCGCGCCTGATACTGACTGGTATGTTGATACCACAACTCTCTTTATTTTAAACGCTATATCAAGCGGTTTTAATACTGCTACAAGCTGGATAGTTGAGCAATTAGGATTGGCAATGATACCTTTGTTCTTAAACATATCCTGCCTGTTAACTTCAGGTACTACCAGTGGAACATCTGCCTGCATCCTGAATGCTGAGCTGTTATCTATAACAATCGCGCCATCGGCGGCTGCTTTTGGAGCCCACTCGCGTGAAACGGGTCCGCCTGCGGAGAAAAAAACGAATTCGAGATTCTTGAATATATGCGGCTCAAGCTTATGCAGTTTAAAGGTCTTGCCCTTAATGTTCAGTTCTTTACCTGCGTTTGCTTCAGAGGCAATTGCAACTACTTTGCCGACTTCAAAATGCCGTTCCTGGATAATTTCCAGTATCTTGCGGCCTACAAGTCCGCTTGCGCCAACTACTGCAATATCGTGTAATCTCATTATTCTGTAATCTCTCCGATAATATGATTTTTGATTTTTTGTTTCTTAAGCTGCTCTGTTATTGCTTTCGCGTTTTTTTTGCTTACAATGAATATCAAACCAATTCCCATGTTGAATACCTTACGCATTTCATTATCGCTTATCCTGCCGGTCCGCTGTATCAGCCCGAATATCGGATTCGGTTTCCATGCGTTCCAGTCTATCTTTATTTTCAGGTGTTTCGGTACCACTCGTTTAGTGTTGCCGAGTATTCCGCCGCCAGTAATGTGGCTAATTGAATTAACCTTAAACTTTTTGGTTACTGACTGTATCTCTTTTAAGTATGACCTGTGAACCTTCAAAAGCTCTTTAGCAAGTGTGCTTTTAAGTTCAGGTATATATTTAGTTAAACCATATTTCTTAAGTAAAACATTCCTTGCAAGTGAGTACCCGTTTGTGTGAAGACCGCTGCTGGGAAGTCCAATTAAAACATCGCCGGCTTTAACGTTCTTTTTGTCAATAATCTTACTACGCTCAACTGCTCCGATTATCGTACCTGCTACATCATAATCATCCTTGGCATAGAGTCCGGGCATTTCGGCGGTTTCACCGCCTATAAGTGCTGCGCCATTTGCTTTACTTCCGCGAACGAGTCCCTTAAC
>JABFSP010000295.1 GCA_013140565.1 Ignavibacteria bacterium | reverse complement strand
GGATAAAACCATCCTTTTTGAAGACAAAACCGGCGTACACAATAAGCTGATATATACATGCACAATTGCGAACAAAAGGGTACTTGTGTTTAAAGGGCGCAGGCATTTTTATGAAGGCTATAGTCTCGAGGAGATAACTTCACATGTTGATTTTGCAATTGAGCGTGGGGCTGAAAATATCTTCATTACAAATGCAGCAGGTGGTTTGAATGAAAACTTCTCAGAAGGCGATCTGATGCTGATAACTTCACATATAAATTTTATAGATAAACTGAAGTTCAGAATTTCCGGCGATATTAAAGGATTCTACAGTAAAGAGCTGCAGAATAAATTTATGGCAATTTGCAAAGTGGCAAACGTAAAGCTCCATGAAGGAACTTACGGCTGTTACTCCGGACCTACTTATGAAACAAATGCTGAAATACGATTTCAGAAAAAAATTATGCTGGATGCAGCCGGTATGTCAACTGTACCGGAAGTGATATCAGCCTCAAAGCACAAGATAAATGTATTGGCAGTTTCAGTTATTACAAATTTACTGAGAGAAAATTCCATTAGTCAGACCTCGCACGATGATGTTTTACTTACTGCTAAAATAGCCTCCAATAGCCTTAAAAAAGTACTTCCTGTATTCATTTCTCAATTGAATTAATGCTAATTTTTGCTTAATTTTAAGGATATTACATTAAATTCCGGTCCGTTTTATTAACAATTTATTAATGACCATCCATCATTATGGGAACAGAAAATTTGAACCCCTCAGCAGCCTTTGTAAATGACTTTAAGTTGTTTACAATTGAAAAGAACTTCTGGCAGGCAAGCCTGCTGAAGCAGATCGAAGGTTTATCCATGACCGAAGCGCTCTATAAACCATCTCCGGGCAGACACGGGATATGGCAGATAGTGAGACACATTGCATACTGGAAACATTGGGCGCTTACGTATTTGAATGAAGATAAAAAACTCAACGCCAAAGAAGATAACTGGGCTCCGATGCCCGATGTTCAGACCGAAGAAACATGGCGGGAAGAAATAAATAAACTCAGAAAACTGAATGATGAGTGCATCGCTTCGGCGGAAAAACTGGGCGAAAATATTTATTCTGATGAAGAAAAAATAGCTTTCTTCCGGCAGCTTTTGTTACATGATTCATATCACTCGGGGCAGATCGGATTTTTGAGGGCAATGCAGGGAATTCCACCTGCCGAGTAGCTGACAACAGACAATAAATTAATTTTATACATATTAAATATATAGATGGCTAACGAAAAAATTATTCCTGTAAATATTGAACAGGAAATGCAGAACTCTTACCTTGATTACTCTATGAGCGTAATTGTTGCGCGCGCTTTACCCGATGTAAGGGACGGTTTAAAACCCGTTCACCGCAGGGTGCTTTACGGCATGAATGAACTCGGGCTTCAGCCCAACCGTCCCTACAAAAAATCCGCAAGGGTAGTGGGTGATGTACTCGGTAAATACCATCCGCATGGTGATAAAGCCGTATATGATACAATTGTGCGTATGGTACAGGATTTTTCCCTGCGCTACCCGCTGGTTGACGGGCAGGGTAACTTTGGCTCGGTTGATGGTGACTCTCCCGCGGCAATGCGTTACACTGAGGTAAGACTTGCGCAGATATCAAATAACATACTTGCTGATCTGGATAAGAATACTGTAGATTTTGTCGCGAACTATGATGATACTGCAAAAGAACCTTCGGTTCTGCCGACAATTCTGCCTAACCTGCTTGTAAATGGTTCAAGCGGAATCGCAGTTGGTATGGCAACAAACATTCCACCGCACAATTTAACAGAAGTTGTTGATGGACTCATTGCTCTTATTAAAGACCCGGCTATTACTATCGAAAAGATAATGAAGCATATCAAAGCACCCGATTTCCCGACAGGCGGTATTATATGGGGATTCGAGGGTGTTAAATCAGCTTACCTTACAGGCAGAGGCAAAATTATCATCCGTGCTAAAGCGAGGATTGAAGTAGCTAAGAATGACAGGGAAACAATTATTATTTCAGAGCTTCCTTACCAGGTGAATAAAGCAAATCTTATAGAGAATATTGCTTACCTGGTACGCGACAAAAAAATTGAAGATATATCAGATGTTCGCGATGAATCAGATAAAGACGGCTTGAGAGTTGTAATAGATGTTAAACGCGGCGGTGCCGCAAATGTTATACTGAATAATCTTTTCAAGCATACTCAGATGCAGGTTACTTTCGGCGTAATTCTGCTTGCGCTTGTTGATGGCATTCCAAGGGTGCTTAACCTTAAGGATATGATGGAGAGTTTTGTTAAACACAGGCTTAATGTCATTATCCGCAGAACTAAATTCGACCTTGATGCCGCTGAAAAACGCGCACATATATTAGAAGGTTATATGATAGCCCTTGATAACATTGATGAGGTCATCGAAGTTATCAAAAAATCAAAGGATGTACCTACAGCGCAGGAAAGATTGATGAAACGATTCAAGCTTTCAGAAATTCAGTCCAAGGCAATTTTGGAAATGAGATTGCAGCGCTTAACCGGACTTGAACGCAAGAAAATTGAAGAAGAATACCGTGAGCTTATTAAACTTATCGAAAAACTTAAAAGAATTCTCGCAAGCGACGCTTTGAGAAGAGAAATTTTAAGCGATGAGCTTAAACAGCTCCGCGAAACATACGGTGATGAAAGACGCACTGAAATAGTAATGAACGCTGTTAAGATAAGTGATGAAGAGTTCATTAAGGAATTTATTAAAGAAGAAGACGTTGTTATTACCATCAGCCACAGCGGGTACATTAAACGTACGCCAGTGAGCGGTTACCGCAGGCAGTCAAGAGGCGGCAAGGGAATAATTGGCGCGACTACCCGTGAGGATGATTTCATCGAACATATGTTCGTTGCATCGACACATAACCATTTAATGTTCTTTACTGATCTTGGCAAATGTTACATGCTGAAAGTTCATGAAATTCAGGAAGCATCAAGAACAGCCAAGGGATACTCAGTGGCTAATTACTTAGGCAAGAGTAAAGAAGAGGAAATTACCGCGATACTTAATGTAAAAGATTTCGGTGAAGAAAATTACATCACAATGGTAACAAAGCAGGGTGTGATGAAGAAAACCGATCTGAACAGCTTCGAAAATACACGCAAGGGCGGTATAATTGCTATCAGCCTTGGCAAAGATGATAAGCTGATTGACGTTCAGCTTACAAACGGCAAACAGGAAATACTGATTGGTACGCACGGCGGTATGGCAATAAGGTTCAATGAAAGCGATGTACGCTCAATGGGCAGAACTGCTGCCGGTGTGAGGGCAATTAAGCTTGATAAGAAGGACTTCGTTGTCGGTCTTGTAGCTGTAAAACGCGCTGGTACATCTATACTCGTTGTAACCGATAAGGGTTACGGCAAGCGCAGTGACCTGCAGGATTACCGCATGACACGCCGCGGCGGTAAAGGTGTTATTACGATGAAATCCAGCGATAAGAATGGCTCTGTGATTTCCATAAGGGAAGTTGTTGATAATGATGACCTGATGATAATAACCACGAAAGGAATTATGATAAGGCAGAATCTTGGTGAAATTAGAGTGATGGGCAGAAATACGCAGGGTGTAAGGCTCATAAAGCTCCACGAGGGTGATACGATATCAGCAGTTGCCAGCGTTGTTGGCGATGATGATGAAGTTGAATAATATATTCGTTTGTCATTCCCGCGTAGGCGGGAATCTCTATTAAGTTGACCTTAAAAATTAAATAGAACATCAATTATCATCGACCTGTTTAACTGCTTTTCTTACAGGTGATAGTTTTAAAATAAGAGTCTATAATAGAATATGATCAATTTAAGAAGTGATACAGTAACCAGACCTTCGGCAGCAATGCGCGAAGCGATGGCAAATGCAGAAGTTGGCGATGATGTGTGGGGAGATGACCCTACAGTAAATCAGTTGCAGGAAAGATGTAAAGAGCTGACCGGTAAACCGGCAGCTCTTTTTGTTACCTCAGGGTGTTTAGGTAACCAACTTGCGATTAAGAGCCATACAAACCCATCAGAAGAAATAATAGCTGAATGGGATTCGCATATAGTAAAATATGAGATCGCAGGACCTTCGTTTATCTCCGGAGTCCAGGTAATGCCCTTAAAAGGTGTTCACGGATTTATGGATCCGGATGAAATAGCGGCTCACATTAGACCTGATTGGTACCATTACCCTAAAACATCGCTTGTGTGCATTGAAAATACACATAACCGTGCAGGCGGCACAGTTTATCCATTGGATGATATTAAACAGGTAAGTAAGGTTTGTAAAGATAATAACCTGAAGCTCCATTTAGACGGAGCGAGGATATTTAATGCCTCTGTGGAATCAGGTGTAAGCGTAAAAGATTACTCTACGCAGGCTGATTCAATTACATTTTGCTTTTCCAAAGGGCTTGGTGCGCCCATTGGATCAATTTTATGCGGCGATGAAGATTTTATCATCCGTGCGCATAAGTACCGCAAGATTCTGGGTGGCGGCATGCGCCAGGCGGGGATAATTGCGGCAGGTGCTTTATTCGCATTGGAAAATAATGTTGAGCGCCTGAAGGATGACCATAAAAACGCAAGACATTTTGCGGAAGAAATATCTAAACTGCCGTATGTGGTGATCGATATGGAATCAGTTCAGACGAATATTGTTATTTTCAATACTACCAAGGATGCCTCCAGGATAAAGGAAGTACTCGAAGGCAAAGGCATTCTATTAACAAACGACGGTAAAGATAAAATGCGCGCAGTTTTCCATATGGATGTTAGTGCTGAGCAGACTGAGCAGGCTATTGGTATTTTTAAAACTTTGAAAGCGTAAATTATTAGCAGTGTCAAGCTTAATGCCTTTAGATGTGTGTCTTACAAAATGCAAGAAAGCATAATTGTTATTTACTTTGTTGCCACGACCTTCAGGTCGTGGAAAATATGATAATGGTAGTTTAATTTGATTGTAAACGAGCAAAATACAAAAATATTTCAATGGAACTCGATAAATCAAAATACAAGCATAAATTCACTCTAAGAGTCCGCAATTTCCAGGTTGATTCACAGGGCATTGTGCACAATGCCATTTACCTTGAATATTGCGAAATTGGCAGGGTTGAATATGTCCGCGATCTTGGTATTCAGCTATTGCCAACGGGAATATTTGATGACGGGGTGAAGATCAACGTTAAACGCAACGAGATAAATTACGAATCACCCGCTACGGTTGATGACCAGCTTGATATTTATACACGAATTTCTTACATAAAGAATTCCAGCTTTTGTTTTGAACATTTGGTATTCCATCATGATACAGGCAGACTGCTTGTTACCCAGAAATCAGTTCAGGTGAACCTGAACGCGGATACAAACCGCCCTGAACGGCTTCCCGATGAGCTCCGTAAAATAATCATGGATTTTGAAGGCGATGCTGTTGAAGTGATAGGATAGGAAGAAACTAAACCCCCATTTCAGTAATTCCCATCACTACAAATATAACTTTGATCAACAATTGAGGATTAGTATAGATCTTGTCCTCCCTTCGTACGAAGGGGGGAGCAGAAGCTTAAATATTTTACTGTTCTTAAATTGAACTTTATTCGCGAATTTGGTTTATCTTCGATGGGGGTTCAGAATAAATACTAATCTTACATCTCCTTATTATACTTTTTCCTGTAATCGATGGGTGAGAGCCCCGCAATTTTTTTAAACATATCACGGAATGCCTTGGTATCAGTATAACCCACGTCATACATCACTTCGTTCACTGTCTTCCTGCCCTGCTCAAGTTCCTTTTTTGCCGCCTCAATTTTTACTCTCTGAATATATTCCACAATTGTATTGCTCGTCGCTTTTTTGAACCTGCGCTCAAAGGTACGCCTGCCTACACCAAACAGGTCGCATAACTCATCAACGGTAATTTTATCTTTGTAGTTTAGCTCAATATATTCCTGTGCGTTTTTTACAGCTTCATCGCCATGATCTTTTTGTCCGGTGAATATAATGAATGACGATTGGTTTTGTTTGCCTATATCAAGCAGAAAAAATTTTGATATGAGAATTGCTGTTTCACGGTCAGTATATTTTTCCACAAGGTAGAGCAGTAAATTCCAGTATGAAGTAGCACCGCCGCTTGAGTAGAGCCCGTTTTGTTCCGTTACTATTTTATCATCGGCAAGTTTAACATCGGGGAACATCTGTCTGAACTGCGCAGCATAGAGCCAGTGCGTCGAGCATTGTTTGCCCTTTAGTAACCCCGTTGAGGCAAACAAAAACGCTCCTATGCAAAGACTTGCAACTTCCGCGCCGTTTTTATACTGCTCAACTATCCATGGGATAAGCTCCTTATTCATTTCAATAGCCTTAATAACATCTCTGCCTAAGGCGGGAATTATTACAAGGTCAGTTTTTTTAATATCAGAAATTACCGTATCAGGGTGTATTGTCGCTGTTCCATCACTCAGAGTGACATCGCTATTTAATGAAGCCAGCTTGACGATGAACATTTCTTTTTTGCCTGAATTGCGCAGCATTTCATTGGCAGCAGTGAACATGTATCTTGGATCAGCTATGCTTGCAAGTACAGCCCCTTCAGGAACTAAAATTGTGATATTTTTCATGATACAAATTTAACAACATATGTTGTCGCAATCAACCCGTTAGATTGTCGTATTTGCATATTGGCTATGTCGCAAAATGACCGTATGTTTGTAGGTCTTTTTGCGACAACGGAAAATCAATCAAATTAAAACATATATTAAAATGGAAATCAAAAACCTGCCCGAAGATATAAGTGTTCTTTATATAAAAGCTGAAAGCTTTCCAATGGGAATTAAAGCGGCGCATGAAAAGCTGCATTCACTTGTTAATGAGGAAGATAAGAGGAGATATTTTGGCATTTCGTGGTTAAACAAAAATAATGAAATTGAATATCTTGCAGCAGCAGAAGAGCTCTACCCCGGTGAGTCAGATAATTACAGCTGCAGTACCTTTACGATACGAAAAGGGGACTACATAAGCGAAATATTAAAGGATTGGTGCAAACCCGAAGGCAGGGTCGCAGCAGTATTTCAGGAGATGTTGAAACATCCGGCGCTGGATAAGAACGGCTATTGCCTCGAAATATATCTGAATGATACAGATATGGAGTGTCTCGTTAAACTGCAGGATAAATAATAAATAAAAATGATCAAGACCAAAACATTCCGTGAAATAGCGCTATCAATGCCAAATTCAACTGAGATGCCGCATTTTGATAAAGCGTCGTTCAGAGTGAATAAAAAAATTTTCGCAACGCTGAATTCCGAACGCAATATTGCTACAATAAAACTTAATGCAGTTGACCAGAATGTATTCGCTTCAGTAAACCCGGGTATTATTTATCCGGTACCTAACAAATGGGGTAAGCAGGGATGGACGCATATTGACCTTATGAAAG
>JABFSP010000164.1 GCA_013140565.1 Ignavibacteria bacterium | reverse complement strand
CAAGTATTTCATATTCACAGGATACCATATCATCAAAGGATGCGAAGGATTTTATTGGAGAAACTAAAATTGTACGCGGAATTGTCGCTTCAATATTCGTATCAAATAAAGGAACAGTGCTGATTAACTTCGATGAAGCATATCCCAACGCAACATTTGTTGCGGTTATTAAACCCGTCAACAACGGTGTAAGTTACGCTGATGTTAAAAAAGGCTCAATAATGACAATCACCGGTAAGATTGAAGAATATAAAGGTAAACCTGAGATCATTTTAAATGAGCAATCGCAAATAATTAAAGTTGAATAACGGTTCCTATAAGAAGCTGACAAAAGAGCAGGAGATCTTGAATTTTCTGAATAAGAATGTTTTTTCTCCAATTTTAAATTCTGATACTGCTTCACAGAAATTAAAGATTGGCGCAAGGCAGACCAAAATGAAAATGCGTCATAAAGATGCATCCGGTATGATATTGTTTTTCTGGTCATCTATTGCGGGTACTTCAAGAAGTAAGTCATTTGCAGTCCAAATGAAAAAAGAAGGTTTCGTCAGATTTGAGGAAGTTATGGATGAATTCAGATTGAAATTCAATGATGAATGGCTAAGAAACGTAAATTGATCAGCTTTTTATCACTATCATAGTGAGGTCATCATGCAATGGTCTGCCTGCGCAGAATTCTACGGCTTTATCCTGTATGGACTTCACAATATCCCTTGATGACAATTCCAGTGACTGCTTTAGTGTTTCGATTATGCGTTCCTGACCGAATATCTCACCCTCAGGGTTCATAGCTTCTTCAAGACCATCGGTAAAAATTGCAATAACCGCACCCGGTTCTATATGAACAACTTTCTTTTCGTAAACCTGGTTTTGCAATACGCCAAGTATCAATCCGGTCGCATCAAGTGTACTTACATTGCCTGCTGAGTCTATCATAACCGGAGGATTGTGCCCCGCGTTTATGTAATGGAATGACTTCGTGCCCGGTTCCCAGCCGCCGATAAATAACGTAATAAATTCAGATGACGAAGTATTTTTGAAAACATGGTTATTTATCCTGGCAATGAACTCAGAAAAATCTTCAGTAATTTCAAGACCAACCCTGATTGATGCCTGCAGATTAGCCATAATCATGGCGGCTCCGGCGCCTTTTCCGCTCACATCAGCAATTACCAAAAATGTGTTGCCCTCATCATTATTTATCACATCGTAATAATCACCGGCAACTTCATAACACGGGCGTGATTCGCCGTACACTTCAAGTCCTGTAACTACCGGGATTTCCTGGGGCATAAGCCTGCGCTGGATATTGCGTGCCATTTCAAGCTCTTTATCCATACGTTTCTTATCTATGTAAACCGATTGCAGGTTCAGGTTCTGAAGCGCAAGCGCTGTATGCGCTGATGCCTGCGTAAGGATATCAAGATCCTCCGCAGAAAAATCTTCATGGTTCTGTTTCTTCCCAAGGTTCAGCACGCCGATCAGTTCACCCTGCGATATCATTGGTATTGTCACAGAAATATCATTATCGCGGATCCACTCGATCTCGTTTTCGTCCACAGTTATTCTGGAGCGTTCGGAAATTTCATCCCAGAAGAATTTATTCCCGCCGCGTATCCTGTGAATTACGCTTTCATTATCGTTATACCTGAAAGGTATATTACCGGCGAATTGCGGGCTGAGTGCAAACGGAATTACAGGATTTATCCCGATTGTTTTGCTAACCCAAACTCCAAGCTCTCTCAATAATTCTGTTGATTCTATCTGCCCTGATATACTGTTGCTGTATTTCTTTAATGCTTCGGCGTATTTAGTTCTTTCGGGGTAGAATGTTTCATCTATCCATGTAAGTATTCGTTTATTTATTGGGGTGAATGATAACGAGAGCAAAAGCACTGTTACGATTATAACTGTCGGGTCGCGGAGATCAAACAAACTGACCGAGAGCCTGACGATCACGAATATTATGAAGAGGTACACACCTATCAAACCCACAGTAACGCCGAACACACGTACCCTGCGCTTAAGCGCGCTTTCGGTTTCAAGCAGCCTGTTCTGGAAGAAGGAATTCAGGAAAGTGAATGGGATGATAAGTCCGCCAATTTCGCAAAGCAGGAATATCAGCAGGCTGACAAGAAGCATGTTTGCGCCAATCTGGTTAAGCAGTATGAACTGCGAGACTATTACAAGTATCCAACCGATACCGATAGATATTGAACCGTACTTCACACCGAAGAGCATCAGGCGAACCTGGCGCTTTTCAAGCGCTGTGTTAACTTTCTTCAGATTCTTTGAAAGCAGGATTACTCCGACTCCCATTTGAAGAAACAGCATTAAGAATATCATTATGGTCAGTGCACGGCTATCAAATTGCATTAAGGACGAAATTATTATTATTAATGGCAGAAGGAAAATAAACAGTAAGGAAATGAATTTATTCTTTTCATAGATCCTGTTCCTCCGGGGAAATGTGGCAAACAACAACACCCAAAAACTTGGACCAAGCCACATAATATAAGTAACAAACTCTCTTAGTGAATCAAAGAACAGGTAATTTTTAATGAATGTATCCGATGAATCACCAACGTTTACAGTAGCATACATAAAACTGCCGAAGCAGAAACAAAACAGCGCAATGAGTATTGTTTCTGTAGCGTAAGGACTCTTTACTATTCCCCAAATTCCAACCAGCAGATATGCCATGAGTAAAAACACCGGAACGGTGCGGAACAGGAACACCATAAGTTTTTCCAGCGGCAAGAGGGGAGCGAGCGTAAATTCATAATCTACTACCTGCGGCCCGCGCCTGATGGTGTAAGTGACTTTTTCACCAATTGCTTTTCTGTTCAGGTCACTGCGAATTGCAGATATATCGTTGACAGGTTTACCGTCAATCTTTATAAGAGTATCTCCGGGCTGAATACCTGAATTATATGCTGCGTAATCTTCTGATACTGTGGTTATAAGTAGGTAGTCGAATTTTTCAGTTTCATTGATGTAGCGGACTCCGGTTGCCCCATCTTTATTAATATTGATAACGGACATGAATCCCTGCACCGCTGCCATGAGTGCGAAAATTATCAAAAATAATCCCAGGAACCTTGTGAGGTACGAAACGATAAGCCGGGCAGTAGAAACGTCATTCATATAATACAAAAGTAAGGAAATTTAAGTAATTTTCAAGTGTAAATTAAGGATGATGTGAAGTTGCTGCAAAATCTGTCGGGATAGCAGGATTCGAACCTGCGACCTCCTGCTCCCAAAGCAGGCGCGATAACCGGACTACGCTATATCCCGTGTGAAAAGCTGATTTTAGGGCAAAAAACTGTGGACAGGGCCGGAATCGAACCGGCGACACACGGCTTTTCAGGCCGTTGCTCTACCTACTGAGCTACCTGTCCTTGAAAATTTACTGCTATAAAAACAAAAATAAGCAAAAATTTTATTTTTTAAAAGAACGAAATTTGGTATACTTTTAAGCAAATTTTACTACTCAACTACAATATTAAACTCCGGCATAGGGGGTGGATTATTGGTTATATACCGCCCGTTGTAATAAATGGTATTGCTAACTATCCACGTACCTTTGTGCGGTGTATTGACCCGTCCGTAATAAATGCCGCCTGTTCCAATTTCGGGATGAATATTACCTTGTGTTTGATAAAGGCTATCGGCCTTATATACATTAATGTACATCTGGGCATTGGTAATCTGTGTAAAGGATTGCTGGTAAACATCCGAGCTGTGCAGCATTACCGCAAGGTCGTTCAATCCTGCCGAGGGTGCAAATGGCGAGACCATGGTTAAAGTGTAATACATGGTATCAGCCAGGTCATAGAAATATTTCAGTTGTTTTTCAGGATGCAGACTTGTGTATAACTGGATTGAATCTTCCTCATGGCTTGTGCCCGAAGCATCAAAATATGTAAAGCGTGCTTTCCATACAAGATCAGGCGGGGTTGTTGGCATATTGAATATCATAAAGCCTTCAAAGTACCCAGATGATGCATTATACATAAAACTATCAGATACCGGTGTGCTGTGGGTAATGTGTGGGGTCATGCGCATTTGCGGATACACTTTTATATACCCCGTATTTTGGGCTGTACTGCCCAGAAAAACTTTTAAATAAACTTTGTTGTATGCGTATGTAAGGGAGTCATACCCGGTTACATAAAGCTTAATTGTATAATTATCCGGAAGAGGAATTGTTTGTATCTCATTATATACAACAGGCGAGCCTGTGTTATTAATAACAGTATCACTGCAGCCGTATAAAAACATTACAATGCCGCTTAGTATTATGATGATTGTTTTCATTTATGTAAGGAAAGTTACTCCAATTTATAGTATTATTCCATTCAATAATATAACCGGTTCAAAAAAGCTTACAGCATTTTACAATCTTTTGTAGAAGTTAGCCTAAGATTAACTGAAATCTCACTTACGGGATTATACCTGCCTTTTAAAAATCAAAACCTTCCTCGCTCTGCGAGCGATTAAGGCGTAGCAAAAAGACTGCCAACTTACAAAAAACGCAAGTCGTAGCTAAGCCGCAAAGACTCAAAGGAACACAAATGAAAGCTTCTCTCTACCCGAAAATATTGAGTAGCCACGCCCTTCTTGACTGGTTTCTCATCCAGATTCTCATGATGAACGCGATTTTTTTCCCGGTAGGTATTCATCGTGCGAATGCACTTTACGCGCTATAATCGCAATATTCTCACGATGAAAGCATTCTCATTATGAATAATTGATGATGATAATCCATTATCTCGATGATAATGTAAATGAGAAAACCCCCAAAAAAGCCTGATTTCAGCACCTTCAAAATTCTCATTATGATTATTCATGTTGAGAAAATTAATAGTGAAAAGAAAAATTATTTTTAATGCGGCAATCATGGACATATAAAATAAAGGATAAATTGAAAACAAATATGCTTTCTGCATACTAAAGGTAATATAATATATGCCAATTGCATTGTCAAGGGAAAAAGAGAAGAAAAATGTGAAACGTTATCCCGCTAAGCAGAAGCACGGGACCGGCAAAAAACGCCGGAACGTGAAACGTCAAATGTGAAATGTGAAACGGATAAAGCCTTTAACCCCGTCAGGCCGAAGGACTGGCTCCGGCACGTGGAGACCTAACCCTTCATGTAGAGTCCATTTTTTTTTGATGCATCATATTGCATTATAAACTTTTTTTATTATATTTGTAATACGCGCGTAGAGGACAACCACCAGAAATGGGGGGTTGCTCCTCTTTTTTTATTTATAGGGGTGATGTTGCTTAAGTCTGAGAGGAAAATATCAAAAAAACAAACTGAGTTTTGAAGCGAATATGAAAAATGTTAAATACATACCTGCTAAAGCCATCAAAATAAACTTACCCGAAGTAAGGCAGGAAGAAGACTGGTCATGCGGTGCGGCAGTATTGCTTTCTGTATTGCTTCATTACGGCAAGGGTCCGTTAACCGAAAAAATGGTTGGAGATAAGCTTAAAATGGATGAAACCGGAACGGATCCTTTTCAGATCAAAAAAGTTCTGAATGACTATAAGATAAGGTTCCGTGAGTACCGTGGTATGACTATTGCGCAATTGAAACAGAATATTAATAAAGGGTACCCGGTTTTGATAATGCTGCAGGCATGGGGTGATAACCCTGAATTATACACTTGCTGCAAAGCAGAATGCGAAGACGGTCACTGGCTTATAGCAATTGGATATGATAAAGATAACATTTACTTCGAAGACCCTGTGCTGGATGTAAGCAGGGGGTATATCAAAGTAAAAGAGCTTGATACGCGCTGGCACGATTATGAATACCTGAGCGAAAAGGATAGTAAAGCAAGGAACAGGTATCATTCAGATCATTACGGAATTGCAATAACCGTAAAAAGACAGGGCAGCAAAAAAGTACAGGTAGAAGCGGTACCTTAAAAATTGGATATAATAAAAATATTGATTAAAAATTATTAACGGTGCTGGAAATAAACAATATTAATTTTTCTTTTGGTAGATCAGGCAAGTTACTGGATAATATTTCAATATCTTTTGAAAAAGGTAAAATATATTCACTAATGGGCACAAACGGCTCAGGGAAAACTACTTTGTTCAATATACTTTCGGGTTTTTTGAGGCAAAAAAGCGGAATGATTTCCTTCAAAAATATAGATATCACGAATACTCCGCCATATATCAGAAGCAATTCAGGACTTGGCAGGACTTTCCAGGATTTAAGGATCGTGCCAAAGCTAAGCGTAAAGGAAAATATTATCCTTGCAATGAAGGGCAACCCCACGGATAAATGGTATAACTCGGTTTTACCGGAAGTTTTATTCAAAACAAAGCTTGAAGCTCTGAAAAGTACAGCGGATAAATTAATTTCCGGGTACTTTCTTGGTGACATCAAAGATTCATTGGCAAGTGAAATATCCTTTGGGCAGCAGAAATTGTTAACGCTTGCCTGCTGTGCGGCGGGTGGAGCTGATCTGCTGCTGCTTGATGAACCAATTGCCGGAATAAATCCTGAGTACATGAAATTAATTGCAGTACTGCTTAAGCAGCTTAAGGAAACAGGGAAAACGGTTTTCTTTATCGAACATAACACTGAATTCATTTCTTCTGTGGCTGATAGTGTGTTTTTCCTTGACCAGGGTAAAATAAAGGAATACGGGAATGTAGCCGAAATGTCAAATGACAGTTATGTAAAGGAAGCATACTTGTAATGACTGATTCCGCAAGTGATAGTATTTTAAAGCTTGAAAACGTTTCAACGGGGTATGGTAAAAGGCAGGTTTTATATGACCTCTCATTTGAGGTAAAAAGGGGTGAAGTCGTTCTTTTAATAGGGGCAAACGGTTCGGGTAAATCAACCGCTTTAAAATATATATACGGACTTATCCCCCAATTTAAGAATGGAACGGGTAAGGTCACATTTAACGGTGAAGATATTACGGGTATTACTCCATCGGAGCTTATCAAAAAAGGATTTGTTTATATACCGCAGAAAAATAATGTGTTTGATAACCTGAATGTTAAGGATAACCTTGAAGTAGCGGGACTTGCATTAAATGAAAAGAAGCTATTTTACAAGAGGTATGAAGAAGTATTGAACCTGTTCCCGGTTTTAAAGAATCTTTTGGGCAGGATGCCAATGAAATTAAGCGGCGGCGAGAGGCAGCTTCTTGCGTTTGCAATGGCATCGCTCCACAAGCCCAAAATGATATTAGCCGATGAGCCGTTTGCAGGGCTATCACACAGGAATATTGGGCTAATAAAAAAACAGATAACAAACATTAACAAGGAGCTTGGAACAACGTTTTTGATAGTTGAGCATAAAGTGAAGGAAAGTTATGATGTTGCTGGAAGGATATTCGGATTAAGATTAGGCAAAGTCATTTTGCAGGAAGAAAGAACAAATCATTTTGATATTGAATTGTTAAATACGGTTTTTATTAAGTAAAGCTAATATTTTAATGAAAAAAATAGTTAAAGCTGTTCTAATT
>JABFSP010000298.1 GCA_013140565.1 Ignavibacteria bacterium | reverse complement strand
ATTTTGTTTACTTGCTTTTAGCTTGCCATTGTTATGATCGTAAAGCTAAAATACAATACTGCAAGAATTGCTATAACTATAAAAAATATTCGGTTCACCATAATGGATCATACTTACTGATTATTTTATCAATATCATTTTTTTGTTTGAAGTAAATGACCCGGACTCGAGCATATAAAAATATACTCCGCTTGGATAACCTGAAGCGTCCCATGTTACTGAGTATTCCCCTGCATTTTGGACTTCATCCAATAACACACTTATTTTTTCTCCAAGAATATCATATACGCTTATTTTCACATTACCGGAAGCTTTTATCCCGTAGTTTATTATGGTCACAGGGTTAAACGGATTTGGATAATTCTGTGATAACGAATATTCATCAGGAGTAATGTTTCCAAAAGGATCAATTCCTATAATTCCGGATGTATTAAAACCAACTTCATATATATCAAAATTACTTCCGCTTCTGTAATCCTGCCATACAACAATTGCACCAAGATTCCCGTTACTTACTAAATATGGTCTTAACTGGTCATTAGCAACTGTGCATATTTCATAACCTGTAGCTACCCAATTCAATGCAGCATTAGAAGCTATGCGTTGTGCGTATATATCAGAATTACCCGCATTTCTATGATCTTCCCATGTAATGTAAGCTCCGTTGTTACCATCGCTTGTTAACTGAGAAAAGATCTGGTCTCCGGATGCTGTACAGATGATCACACCGGTCGCGGTCCACTGAACTGCGCCTGTAGAATTTACGCGCTGAGCATATATATCTGCGGTTGTGCCTGTTCTGTAATCTGTCCACGAAATAATTGCGCCGCCTAAACCATCACTTACAATCATCGGGTCTGTTTGCGCGTAGGCTACATTATTATTCATAACAACGCCATCTACTACCCAAACAATCGCCCCCGAAGGGCCAACTCTCTGTGCATAGATATTAAAATCTGTTGAGCTTCTGTAATCTGTCCACGTAATAATAACTCCATCTGCGCCGTCACCGGCAACATCCGGGGTCAATTGATCCGCGGCCATAGTACATGTTGCGACACCGTTTGTTGTCCACTGTACTGCACCCGCTGCACCTACTCTTTGAGAGTATATATCATAATTGCCCGCTCTGTTATCGTACCAGGTAATGAACGCGCCGCCTGAGCCATCACTGATGATTTTCGGTCCGCGTTGCGATGCCGCCTGGTTGCATATATTCACACCATTTGCGGTCCATATCATTGTGCCGCTTGGGTTAACTCGCTGTGCATAAATATCGGCAAAACCATTATTACTGCGGTAATCCTGCCAGGTTAGTATTGCCCCTCCAAGACCATCACTTACCATAGAAATAGTATCCTGCTCAAATACAACTACACAAACGGGAAGACCATTTAAGCTCCACATAATATTACCGCTTGAATTTACACGCTGCGCGTATATATCTGCAGTTGCGCTTCCGCGATAAGACTGCCACGCAATAATTGCACCCCCTGAGCCATCGCTTACTATCATTGGTTTAAAATTACTATCCTGTACGCAAATGGCCAACCCGTTCAATGTCCATAAAGCATTACCGTCACCATTCATTCTTTGCGCGTATATTTCGTATTTGCCATTACGGTTATCCTGCCATACAATAATTGTTCCTCCGCTGCCATCTGTTGTCATTGCGGGATTGGTTTGATGATTACCTGCAATACTAACCGGGTTTCCGGGTGACTGAGAAACTAAAACAGCCGGAAACAACGATACTATCATAATAGCGCTGAATATCATTCGTTTAAAAATTATACAATTTGTATTCATTATTCCTTTATCCTTAATTAGGTTAATTCTGTTTATTCATTAATACTAAACTACAACAAGTATCGTGGCAATTCAATTGTACATAAGGATGAAAAAAGAACTACATCTAATGGTTTAGAGTTGCCGCTGATATAGCCGGGAAGAAAAAAGTTACCTCCCCATTTCGAAGGTAACTTTTAATCATTCACTTTGTAAAGGGCTATGGATGGCTGGTCAATTTACATTAATAACTACATTAGTTGTAGGCTGACCGAAAAATAATCCGTCTTTAACTATCTGAGATTGAAGGTTATAAACACCCGATTTATTTGGAGCGGTAACCTTAAAAGTGAATACAACTTCTGAGCGCGGTGCTACTTCACCTGAAAGTTCAACATTTGCAACAACCCAGGCGTTCAATGTATTATCCGCACCGGTTGTTGATACTTTTAATTTATTGTCGCCGGGTTTCCATGTAGTTAAACCTGTGTTTTTCATTATAACAGTAACATCATAAGTTAAGCCTGTTTCCATTTCAGAAGGTACACTCTGGGAAATGAACATAGCGTTATTTTCGATAATATTAGGTACTTCTGTCGGGAGGTCAGGACCTGATACTCTGACCGGAATGTTTGAACTTGTTTCACCGAAGAAATCATTTCCGTTTGCCATCTGCCACTGGATATTATAGCTTCCATCAACAGGAGCAATAATTGTGAAGTTAAACACTACTTCATTACCCGGACTGACGGTCGAATTCACATCCACTGTGCTTACAGACCACGTCTTTACGGTTGATTCATTGACATTAATCAGCTTCAAGGCGTAACCACCCTGTTTCCAGGTACTGCGTCCGGTATTTTTCATGGTAACAGAAACCCCGTAACTTTGTCCTGGCAGCATGGTTCCGGGTGTTGATTGTGATAAGTATGACGCATTGTCATACTGATCAGAAAGGCCTGTTCCTTTTTGTTGTGCAAATAATGTACCCAGCATTAAAACGAACACTG
Source organism: Ignavibacteria bacterium (assembly GCA_013140565.1). Lineage (GTDB taxonomy): Bacteria > Bacteroidota > Ignavibacteria > Tepidaquicellales > OLB5 > OLB5. The sequence goes on along the minus strand of JABFSP010000298.1, from coordinate 4,767 downwards.
CTGCTAATATTGATATTGATCTGATATGTTTCAAAATATTTCTTTCATTAAATTATTAAATTTCTATACTGTAATGTTCGCTAAATAGGTCCATAGACCAAAGATCTTAAATAACCATACAACTGCGAATATTACCACAACTGCGTTAACGATCTTTTTTATAGTGGGCTGCATTGGAATAAGATTTATGAGCCAGAGCAGAAAACCCACAACAACCAGAGTTATTAAAATTGTTACTAAAGACATCTTACCTCCAATTCTGTTTTTTAAATTTTATCATAATATTGCGAGCACCAAAACTATTATAAGCAGTACAAGTACGATTGTAATGAGAACACCGGTATCAAGCCCAAGAACATTTTCAGAGTAAAGAACTTTATATTCAGTTTTTTGCTGCTGTGTATTATATACTTTATCCTGAATTACAAACATATCGGGGCTGGAATCACCGTTTTTATCAGCAAAGAAGACCGGGTATGGAAGGTCAAGATCTATTGGCAGCGTGGTGCTGTACTTATCATAATTCATATTTTCTGGAACAAATGATGGTTTATCCAGTGTGCCTGTATTTTTGTAATACTCAACATTGCCTTCTTTGAAAACCAGTATATCAAAATCACCGTCTTTATCTACATCAACTATTGCGGGATTTTTAATACCAAGATTATTTTCAAGGTAAACTGAGGCAAGTGATTGAATATCGGCATTTGTAAAAACCGTTTTGGGAACTGAAGGATCTTCTGAGGAGATCAATTTATGATCAACGGCAAAAAATCCAAGTAACATACAGAGTAAAATTGTTAATTTTTTCATGTTGTATTTTTTTATTGTACACAAAGCTACGGCAGATTATAACTTTACACAATTAGGCTTTAGGTTGAAACAGGGACTAATCCTTATTTCAACCTAACGGACTATTTTACTTTACAAATTACTTTAGCAACTTTGTACTCAAACATAAAAATTACTATTATGAAAAAGATAATTTACATACCTGCATTACTGGCAGTGCTAATTTGTGTTTTTATTTTTTCGGGAAGCTCCGGAATGAAGAATAAAGAAGCGGCGCCATATTTTAAATATGTGGGAGTCAAAGATTGCGCATCAACATGCCACAAAAGTGAAACCAAAGGCAAACAGCTTGAAATTTGGGAAGAATCAAAACATTCGAAGGCATTTTTAACCCTCCAGACGCCGGAAGCGGATCAAATTGCAAAAGATAAGGGATTCACCACACCCGCAGCAGAAACACCACTGTGCATAAAATGCCACGTTTTGGGCAAAGATATAGATCCCGAAGAGCTTGCTGAAACATTCGATAAAACCCAGGGTGTGCAGTGCGAAACCTGTCACGGACCCGGCTCGGAATATAAAAGGCTTACAATAATGAAGGATAAAGAGCAGTCAATAGCAAACGGACTTATGATACATGAAAACGGAGCTGAATTCTGTGTTAAGTGTCATAATTCAGATAGCCCGACATTCAAAAGCTTCAATTATGAAGAGTATTGGGGCAAAATAAAACATTCAAATCCGAATGTTGTTAAATAAAATTAAAAATAGCAGAACATAATAATGGATAATTCTAATACTCAAAATAAATTCAGTGATGATTTAAACAGAAAAAAGAACAAAAGCTTTGTGCCATTGGCAATAGTATCATTCTTTTTACTTTTTCTTGTTACAGGTGCCGTGTTATGGTATGTTTATGCCCGGGAATCTGATTATGAAAAAGGAATGAATTACCTGAAGGATAAACAGTACACTGAAGCCTTAATTGAGTTTCAGAAAGTAAACCCCTCAAATAAGGACTTCAATAATGCGCAATCAAAAATACATTATATAAACGGCCTGCGTTCGTACAACGAAGGCAATAACCCCGAAGCGATAGTTTACTTATCAAAAGTAATATCTAATGATGAATACTACCATGATGCCCAATTAATGCTGGAAAAGATTGATGATATCAATTTAGGCGGTAACCTTCAGGCTCAGATAGATTCTTTGAAAAAGAACAAAGATACAGTAATAGTACAGAAGCAAACGGTAATAAAAAACGGCAAAGCCGAAGAACCGGTAAACCCTCAAATACAGGCTGATATAGAGCTATCAAGAGACTATATATCGAGATTAAGCAGTTCTATTTCAAGGTTTGAAGGCGTTTACCAGTCTGCAAGAACAGCTCCGCTGGATACAAAAAGTGACTATAATAAAAGTATGGAATCACTGGATAAAGAAAGTAATAATTTAAAGTATTCCGCAGGTAACAAAGATGAAGGAGTTCTTGAGCTGAGACGATTAACTTCTCAATGGATGGATAAACGAATTTCGTTCGTCCGGCAATTGATCTCTGAAAGATCGGTCAGCGAAACGAATCTATCCAGACCCACAAAAGAAGAAGGCGACAGGCTATATTCATCTGTAATTTCACAATTAAACAAGGTTAAGAAAAGAATTTAAGCTGACATCATAATTACGGATCAACTGAATTATATACTTAATCAATAGGCAAACTCAATAATCATCCAATGAAAAACAATAAAACATATTTTAAACGCAGCCCTCTTCCAAAATCACCAACAAGTATACAGGGTCTTGATGAAATAACCGGCGGCGGTTTGCCAAAAGGCAGACCCACACTCATTTGCGGCGGTGCCGGATGCGGTAAAACACTTTTTGCAATGGAGTTCCTTGTTCGCGGGGTTACTGAATTCAACGAACCGGGTGTTTTTATTTCCTTTGAAGAATCCGAAAAAGAACTCACTGCAAATGTCGCTTCTTTGGGTTTTGATCTTAAAAAACTAGTGGCTCAAAAAAAAATATGGCTGGAGCATATTCATGTTGAGCGTGACGAAACAGAACAAAACGGAGAGTATGACCTTGAAGGGCTGTTTGTAAGGATCCATTATGCTATAGAAACAATTGGCGCCAAAAGAATTGTACTTGATACACTTGAAACACTTTTTTCAGAGCTGCCAAATCCACAAATACTACGCTCTGAGCTGAAGAGGCTCTTCAACTGGCTGAAAAAGAAAGGTGTGACTACAATCATTACAGCAGAGCGTGGTGAAGGCAGTTTTACCCGTAACGGGCTTGAGGAGTACGTTTCTGACTGCGTGATACTGCTAGATCATCGTGTAAGCGAGCAATCATCAATAAGAAGACTGCGTATAGTAAAATACCGCGGGTCAACTCACGGAACCAACGAGTATCCGTTCTTGATTGATGAAGATGGTTTTTCAGTTCTTCCGGTAACATCACTGGGGCTGAACCATGATTCGTCTATTGAAAGAATATCAACAGGAATACCAAGACTTGATACCATGCTTTCAGGAAAAGGATATTTCCGTGGGAGTACGGTACTTGTTTCCGGTACCGCAGGAACCGGAAAGACGAGCATAGCGGCGCAATTTGTTGAAGCAGCATGCAATCGCGGTGAAAAAGTACTTTACTTCACGTTTGAGGAATCCTCCAGCCAGCTTATGAGAAATATGAAATCCATTGGAATTAACTTAGAACCATGGGAGAAAAAAGGTTTGCTGCAATTTCATGCAACAAGGCCAACGCTTTACGGGTTGGAATCTCATTTAACAACAAGTATAAAGCTTATAAATAATTTCAAACCCGCAATTGTAATCCTTGACCCTATAAACGGGTTTATGATCGGAGAGAACGAAACAGAAGTCAAAAATATGCTATTGCGCCTTGTTGATTTCTTAAAAATGAAACATATAACGGCATTTTTTACAAGTCTAACAACCTCAGGAGAAAACCCGGAAAACAGCGATGTTTACGTCTCATCTTTAATTGATACATGGCTGCTTTTGCGTGATATTGAAATTGGAGGTGAACGCAACAGGGGGCTGTATGTACTTAAATCACGCGGTATGTCACACTCTAACCAGATACGCGAGTTCAGGCTTACAAACACGGGCATAGAGCTTGTAGATGTATATGTAGGGGTTGATGGAGTGTTAACCGGCTCTGCCCGTTTAAGCAGGGAAATGCAGGACGATGCCGAAAAACTGCTGCGTCAGCAGGAAATTGGCAGCAAACAGTTCAGCCTTGAGCGTAAACGGGAAGCCATGGAAGCGCAGATAATTGTGCTCAGGTCAGAATTTGAAGCTGAGGAATCTGAATCACTTAAAATTATAGGTATAGAAAAAGCCAGAAATGAAAGCTTTAAGAAAGTTAAAGCAGAAATGGCAAAAAGCAGAAGAGGCGATGCACCATTGAAAAAAACCATAGCGAAAAGAACAAAATATAAAAGGAAATAAATTCTTATGAATATTAAAAAGACACGAAACAACAAACTGGTGCTAAGCCTGTATGTTGCAGGCAAAACCATAAAAAGCATAGCTGCACTCAAAAATCTGAATTTCATTTGCAACGGGGTTTTTAAGGGAATATATAAACTTGAAGTAATTGACATACTGAAGAATCCCAAACTGGCAAGGATTAACCAGATACTTGCGATACCAACATTAATACGAAACCTGCCTCTGCCAAGAAAGAACATCATTGGTGATCTATCTAACAGGGAGCTGGTAATAGCAAAATTGAAATATAATGAGAATTCGCTGTAAAGGATTCACAAAAAGTTTAATGGATCAATAAAAAAACTGATATATAATTATTCGGCTGCATTAGCGTGGATTGCAATTTGTACCCTGGTGTTAAGCGCCATTTTATCCAGAATATTATGAACATGATTTTTGACAGTGTAAATTGAAAGATTAAGTTTAAAGGCTATTTCTTTGTTTGCTA
>JABFSP010000274.1 GCA_013140565.1 Ignavibacteria bacterium | reverse complement strand
ACATAATATATTCAATTGTTTATAAGATCCCCTGAATGATCCATTTAATATTTCCGAATATACTTTAATTATTTCAAGTTCGTTTTTATCAATTGTGAGTCTAAGCAAATCTTCAAAATTCCTTGGGAATATTGAGTTTCTCAAAAATATATTATACCTTAAAACCCAACTCAATGGTTTAAGCACCCATTTCAATAACCTTCCTGCTGCCAGGCTTTCTTCTTTTTCACCAGATGATATATAATGACGGGCACTCATGAATACTTCAACAGCAATCGATGCGGCATAATTCCTGATTTCGGAATTATATGGTAAGTACGGCGGCAGCTTACCGTGAAGGACTATACCGTCAATATATATCTGAACAGGGCTGAACCATTTCTTAAATGGTTTGGTCAGCAGTTCTTCTGTAGATACGCATTGTATGTTGATCTCAGGCGTTTCACAGTAATTTTCTAATAATACTGATGCTTGCTTTAGATCCTGTATATTCAAAGAACTGAATATCATCCATATATCAATATCACTTTGCGGAGTATAATCCCCTTTTGCATAACTACCCGTAAGAACTACTGAATCTAACTTACTTCCAAAAGCATCAATGGCACAGTTTCTGAATGATATTATTTTATCATCCGGCAACACTTCAATACTCTCCCTCTTTAAGCTTGTCGAAAGTGTAGATGCCTGTATCGTGTTCATCCTGCCACACAAGCTGAATAGCATAATTCCCAACCATTTTAATATCTTTTATTGTAAGCTGCGCAGAAGCAAGCAGCGGGATATATGTTGCAGGTTTATTCAGCTTTTCGGCTACACAGCTTGCGCAGGGGCAGCTTTTGCGTAAATTGGCAAGCTGCAGCATTGATTCGCTGCCATCATCCCAGTTAATGCAAAGGTAACGTGAATCTTTAATATTAATTTTTACGGGACTGATATTCATAAACTCTATTTCAATTTCAAATATTTCTCTGCTTCAACAACATCTTCTTCGCTGCCAATAAATAGCGGCGTCTTCTGATGTAAGTTTAATGGAACTATCTCGAGTATCCTCTGAGAACCGCTGGAGGCTCTGCCTCCGGCTTGCTCTACAATGAATGCTAGCGGATTGGCTTCATATAGCAGCCTAAGCTTGCCATTCGGATTTTTTGTATCACCGGGGTACATGAAGAGTCCGCCATAAAGCAGGTTACGGTGAAAATCAGCTACCAGTGAGCCAACATAACGTGCAGAATAGGGCCTGCCTGCTGCCTTATTATCTGATTTCAGGTCATCAACGTATTTACGCAGACCTTCGCTCCATTTGGTATAATTACCTTCGTTGATGCTGTATGTTTTGGAGCGTTTTGGTATCTGAATGTTTTCATAAAATAATAGAAATTCACCTACAGTCGGATCTAAAGTAAATCCGTGAACTCCCCGCCCTGTTGTATATACCATAATTGTGCTTGAGCCATAAATTATGTATCCTGCAGCAACCTGGTTTGTCCCCTGCTGCAGGCAGTCTTCAAGTGTACCGGGTCCGCTTTCGGATCTGCGTTTGTATATAGAAAAAATCGTGCCAATACTGATATTAGCATCGATATTCGATGAACCATCAAGCGGATCGAAATGGATAATATATTTGCTTAAAGGACGCTCACCCATAAATTTTTCTTTGACAGGAATGAAATCTTCACTCTCTTCAGAAGCAATAGCACACAAATGACCGCTGACTTCCATAGCTTTAACCAAAGTATCATGAGCGTATTCATCAAGCTTTTTCACCTGTTCACCATGTACGTTCTCTGTGCCTGTAACACCCATCAGGTCAATTAGCCCGGCTCGGTTCACTTCAAGTGATATTATCTTGCACGCAAGTGCAATATCAGCAAGCAGGTCGCTTAACTCACCCGTCGCGTCAGGGTACTTGCGCTCTTCATCAATAATATGCCTGTAAAGTGTTGTAAATTTCTTTAACATTTAATTGAATTGTTTTATTAATTCAGCAAAATTACTGATTATTATGGGCAAATTAAATATAATTATGAGACTATTGCTAAGGGTTGTTAACATAATCGATAAGCCTATTAAGCTCACGTTCATGGTTATTCCACCAGTTTACTGACCAAACCCGGATAAATTTCATTCCGAATTTTTCGAGGTACTTCGCACGAAAAATATCCCATGCATATGCTTCCGGCGACTGGTGTAATGAGCTGCCGTCACACTCAATTGCAACTATTCTGCCGGATTTATCTTCGGGTAAAACTGCTATATCGATCAAAAAACCGCCGGTTGAGTAATTCATTATCAATCTTTCAGACGGGATATGTTTTCGAAGGCTGTTATAAACCTCGTCCTCAAAAAGAGTCTTATTAGTCCGGCTGATACTTTGCTCTTTACTTTCTGAATTCACCTTAAGCTGCTCAAGCACAGCACTCTTGCTCTTTGGGTCATAATCTTCAATTGCTTTCGCATAAGCAAGGTATGCATAAAATATTCCTTTGCCTTTATTTCCCATTGCTGCAAGGAGCGATGGATACTCCCTGATATATTCGTCAGGAATTGATGTACATACTATCATCATGTGTTTGGCTCTTGTAACAATAACATTAAGCAATCTGAAACCCTTTTCCTGGTTTATCGGTCCGTAATTCTGAATAAAACTTCCATCAGCACGTTTACCAAATGTGGTAGAAATGATTATGATATCACGCTCATCACCCTGTATATTTTCCAGGTTTTTCACGAAAAATGGTTCTGAGGATTTATTCCTGATTATACTTATTTTCTGCGCGAAATTACTATCACTATTGGCAGTGTAGTTTATCATATCCAGAATATAATTCCTCTGAAAAATATTGAATGTTGCTACACCGATACTTGGATTACTTTCCCCTTTTTCGGGAATGATAAGCTCATTGATAAGGCTGATAACTTTTTCTGCTTCCTGTTTGTTCACGCCTTCTGACTGGTTATAAATTCCGCAAACATTAAAATACCTCATAGCTTTATAATTGTTTGCGGGAGGCATTGGGTTGAGGCGTGAATTGTAGAACGCTGCGTTTGAAAAATCAATGAGATCAGGATGCTTTGAACGGTAATGAATATCCAGGAATGACTCAACATATCCCCTGCGGATAGCGAACTCAAGCAGTGATTCCGCGTCAGCCAGATTCCGGGGGTCAGTAGTAATTTCAATTTCTTCCTCATCTTCATTCATTGAATCGCTATCAATCACAAGCTGCGAAGAAGCAAAATAACTCGATGGCGGCATCTGATTTTCGTCACCCGAAACAACACGGTATTTCCCGCGAAGCTTCGCGGCATATACATCTTCAACCCTAAGCTGGCTTGCTTCATCAAATATCACCAGGTCAAACATTCCTTCGCGCATTTCAAAAAGGCTGCTGCACACTACGGGATTCACAAGCATTACAGGAAAGTGATCGGTGAATACTTCATTATCAGCGGCAATAGTTTTTCTCAGGGAATTCCGTTTCTGGTACTTGCTGTTACGTGATTTATTATATAAAGCGTTAATATTGATACCGGTTCGCTCTTCAAATTTACCGGCTGAATCAGCCTGGCGGCTCTGCCAGTATTCAAGTATAATATTTAACTGGAATTCCTTAATTTTGCCTAAATTACCGGTTATTTCTTCAAACAGACTGTCATTCCTGAGTTTTATGTTTGGTTCATTGGCAATTAAAGTATTGAACACAAAATAAAGGTCGGAATCCGCCTCCCAATTATCAAGATCAAGCTCAATTAGTTTATTGATAATTTTCTTTGACTGCTCATTACATGCAAGATAGTCACTGCGCCAGTAATAATAATCATATAATGAGTTTATATCCTTAATTATCAGTTCAAGTCCGGCAGATAAATCATTCAAAACGTTCAGTTTGTGTTTTATGGGACCAATTTCATATTTATATATGATTGCAAATAAGCCGGAATCGTTGATTGATTTCAGTGCTTCATCTGCGGAATTATCAGCCTTATTAATAAGTGCAATATCAACAAATGCAAACTTATCATGATTTGCAACAGAATACTGCTGAAGTTGTTGTTCCTTATACTCATTTATACTCCCATACCAGCTTTTTAAAGAATTATTTATAGCCTCAAGTTGCGGCTCTAATTCGGCAAGAGTTTCGTTTATATCTTTTACCTGGAATTCAAAATAACCGTTTCGCTGAAACTCCCTTAACCCGTAAAACAGCGGAACAATATCCTTTTTATCCTTTTTAAGCTGTTTGAATTTCCTGGAGAATACTGAATATAAAGATAATTTAAAATTCGCCCAGCCGCTTAATTCAGTAAACAAAGATCTATTTACTGCGCAGTTCTTTTGGTATAATTCAACAATGTTGATTAAAGCTGAATTGAATCTATTGTTATAAACAGTAAAATAACTTCCTATGGCTGCGGAATACTTCTCATGAAGAGTACTTAATAATTCCTGAGAATTCTTTATCTCAACAAGTAATTTTTTAATTCTATCCGCAAGATCAAGTACTATATCTTTTGCGGAGCGGTTTGTTAGCAGTGAATCATTAAGAATCCTGAAAGTATCAAGATCAGTTTTTGCTGTCTTGAACAGCATTCGGTTCTTTTTTATGAAATTTAATGTTGTATTATATATTTCAGAAACACCATCAGAAGCAAAATCTATTTCACAATTCTTTAACTCATTGTATAACTTGAGGTAGTTTTCTTCCGCATATTTATCCCTCATGAATTTACCAACAAGATCACCCCATGTCATATCATTTAAAAGATATCTGCTGTAAAAATTATGATTTTTATTGATGATCCCAATTGTTTCATCAGTTTCATTGAAGATATTATCCAAAATATTTCTGCGAACAGGTTTTACTTCAGGCCTTGGGTCACGGACTGCATCAACAATTTTCTTCCTGTCGCGGTTAACATCTTCAATCAATCCGCAAAGGGTTCCTAGTCCCAGTACACTTAAATTTTTCAGTATTACTTCCAGAGCTGTCCTTTTTTCACATACAACAAGGCACTTTGACCTGTTAAAAAGCGCGTTTACAATTATTGCAGTAAGGGTTTGACTCTTGCCCGTTCCGGGCGGTCCGTGGATAATAAGCTTACTGTTTTTTCCAAGGCTTTTTAAAGCATGTTCCTGAGTAGGGTCAGTTTCTACAGCAGAATATTTTATCTCCTGGTATGGGTCTATGTTCATTTTATCAAAATTAAGAGTATCAGTATTATCTATCAAAAACTTAATATCTCTTATTAATGGCTCCTTGGGGGTTTTGAATAGTCCGAATATGCCGGAATAAGTAACCGAAGGATTTCCGTGCATCTTTACATGTTCATTCCGCTTAGATTTATCAAGCATTGGTGAAATTACATGCTGTCCGGAAATTTGCCCTGCAGAAGAGCTTATCTGTGATAGAAGCCTGTTGACAATTACTTCAAATTCTATTTCATCTATAACCGAATCAGATAAATATTCATCATTAAGCTTAGAAAACCCCGATGAACCAAGATCCTGCTGTAAGTAATTAAGCAGAACATCGTTAATGGAAATTCCCTGCTCTTCATCCCTCGAAATTATCCATTCATTTTTATCCCGTGAAAGTTCAAGCATCCATATGAAAACAGGAGCGCATAATATTTTATCAGGATCGTTTTTAGTCCGGTAAATAAGGGTTGGGTAACCAAATCCGAATGTCTTGATACCGTGCTCAAGATAAGTATCTTCGTTTTCGTAATAGATTGATGATAACCTTTTTGAAACAAGATTTTGTTTGGCTGCAATTTCTTTGTTTTCAATTGTTTTAGCCGGAACTGAAGTATTTGTATGCTCGGGTGCAGGTTCACCCATATGACCAATATCCGGTTCTGTGTTAGTATTTTGTAAAGGATTTTCAGTTTGTTCTATTTTAAATTTAAATTCAAACGAGGAGTTATTCAGCAGCTTTTTTAGGAAATCATTTGGCAGGTTTTGTTTTATAAAATTCAGTTCATGCAGGTCTAACCTGGCAGCAAGTCTTCCGGGGTATGAATTTAAATGAATGGAACGGGTGTTACCGACCTGGAGTTTTTGTTTTAATTTTTTAAGGAACTCTGTATTCACTTTTGGCTGGGCATAAAATAATGATTATAAAATTAAACGGATTGCGTCCTGAATACTTTCGACGGGAATATACTCGATCTCTTTTGATGGTTTGAAGTTTTTCATATTGCCTTTTGGAAGAACAACTTTCCTGAATCCCAGTTTAATGGCTTCCTGAATTCTGCGCTCAGCAAAGCTGATGCCGCGAATTTCACCGCTTAGGCCTATTTCACCAAGTATCAGCATATCATGGTCAATTGATGTATCCTTAAAGCTTGAACAAATACTTAAAGCCGCTGCAAGATCTATTGAGGGTTCATCTATCTTAATTCCGCCTGCAATATTTATGAATACATCAAATTTTGAAAGGTGTATGCCTATTTTCTTTTCCAGCACTGCAATAAGTATTGCCAGTCTTTTGTAATCAAATCCCGTTGCTGTTCTCTGCGGCACAGAATACCCGGAAGAGGAAACCAGCGCCTGTACTTCTATCAATATCGGCCGCGTACCTTCCATACTGGCAGAAACTGTACTGCCTGAGATACCCTTTGAGCGCTGCGAAAGGAATACTTCGCTTGGGTTGCGGACTTCCACTAGTCCGGTACCTGTCATTTCAAAAATGCCGATCTCGTTGGTTGAACCAAAACGGTTTTTAATTGCCCTCAGTACACGGTAAGCATGTGTCCTTTCTCCTTCAAACTGCAAGACAGTATCTACCATATGCTCTAGCACTTTTGGACCCGCGATAAATCCTTCCTTGGTAATATGCCCGATAAGAAAGAACGAAATATTCTTAGCTTTGGCGATCTGTATAATAGCAGCGGTCGATTCACGCAATTGTGAAACGCTCCCCGGACTTGATTCCAACTCGTTGCGGTAAATTGTCTGTATGGAATCAATTATCACTATATCGGGTTTAAGCTTATCAACAATTGCAGCTATAATTTCAAGGCTGGTTTCAGAAAGTATGTAGAACTCGTCATGTGCAAAACCAAGCCTTTCACAGCGCAGCTTTATCTGCTTGGGTGATTCCTCACCGCTGACATAGAGTATTGTATTATCTTTTATTTTATCTGAAAGCTGCATCATCAGGGTCGATTTGCCAATGCCGGGATCGCCACCTACAAGTACTACTGAACCCGGGACTATGCCGCCGCCAAGAACGCGGTCAAGCTCTTCTATTGTGCTTACAATACGCTTATCTTCGGTGATATTTATATCGGCTACCTTAGATAAATTTGTTAACTTGGCACTGAGTATATCACTGCTTTTTGATTTAAGCTTATGTTTATCTGTATGTACAATTTCTTCGACAAAGGAATTCCATGAATCGCATTCAGGACATTTGCCCAGCCAGCGCAATGAAACATATCCGCAATTTTGACAGATGTATTTTGAAACCGGTTTAGCCATATATTTGATTAATTTGCAAAATTACTCAAATACAGGATTAGTTACTAACCATAAAATTAATTAAGAACACTCATTACAAAGTGATTCTGTGAAATGTTCAGAAAGAAATATCTATATTTTAGACTAATAATAAAGT
>JABFSP010000266.1 GCA_013140565.1 Ignavibacteria bacterium | reverse complement strand
AGCAGTACTTTTTTGTATCTGCAACACTTCAGGATATACTTTATAACTTCAAGATGCACAATACTGACTTCACCATGCTGCCTGAAAAGGCCGCAATCCAGCTGAACGATACACATCCCGCAATTGCCATCCCTGACCTGATGAGAATATTAATGGATGATGAGGGTCTTGAGTGGGATGAAGCATGGGATATTACACAGAAAGTATTCGCATACACTAATCATACTATAGTTCCTGAGGCGCTTGAAGAATGGACAGAAAGTCTGCTTCAGGCACTGCTCCCCCGCCATATGCAGATCATTACGGAAATTAACCGCCGCTTTATTGCTGAAGCGAAGGAAAAATATTCTGCTGATAATTCTGTTCTTGCGAAAATGGCTATAATAAAAGAAGATTCCCATGGTAACAGTATTAAGATGGCAAATCTTGCGATTGTTGGCAGCCACTCAACAAATGGCGTAGCCGAGCTGCATTCTGAAATTCTTAAGAAATATATATTCCCTGACCTGAACGCATACCAGGCAGGTAAATTCAACAATAAAACAAACGGCATATCGATCCGCAGATTTTTGCTGCAGGCAAACCCCGAACTTTCTGAGCTGATCACAAACAGGATCGGAGATAAGTGGGTTACGGATCTTTCTGAACTGCGGAAAATTGAAGTGTTCGCGGATGACGAGAAATTCAGAAGTAAATGGCGGACAATAAAACATAATAATAAGCTCAGACTTATCGATTTTATAAGTAAAAACCACAATGTTAATATAAATCCTGATTCAATATTCGATTCTCAGGTAAAACGCTTTCATGAATATAAAAGACAGCTGCTTAATATTCTTCATGTCATTTCAGTTTACAACAGGATAAAGAGCACACCTGAAGAATTTTCAGTACCCAGAACAGTTATATTCGGCGGCAAAGCCGCGCCAAGTTACCTTATGGCAAAAACCATAATCAAGCTTATCAACTCAGTGGCGGAACACGTAAACAATGACCCTGATATTGGAGATAAGCTGAAAATTCTATTCATCAAAAATTACGGCGTTACACTTGCAGAAAGGATCATACCTGCAAGCGATCTATCTGAACAGATCTCTACTGCCGGATTTGAAGCTTCCGGAACCGGGAATATGAAGTTCGCTTTGAATGGTGCCGTAACGATAGGGACACTTGATGGAGCTAATGTTGAGATCAAGAACGAAGTAGGAGATGATAATATCTTTATTTTCGGTATGACTGCTGATGAAATAATGTCAGCCAGAAGGAACGGGTACACACCAATAAAGTATTACGAATCAAATCCTGAGCTTAAACTGATAATTGATATGCTTAAGACCAACTATTTCAACAAGAATGAACACGGCATATTTGACCCGATCGTAAACGAACTCCTGTACAGAGATTATTATTTTGTTATGGAAGATTACCAGGCTTACGCTACAGCTCAGAAGCGTGTTGAGCTGGCATACATTAATACTGATATGTGGACCAAAATGTCGATTGTTAACTCAGCCAGAATGGAAAAATTCTCCAGTGACAGGTCCATAAGAGAGTATTCTGATGATATTTGGCATATTGATAAATTGAAGATAACATAGTATTGAAAACGTAATATTATGAATTTCCTTACCGCATTCCTAATTCAGATCAGTCCCTGCATTGTTTCCAGGTACTCTTTTTTGGCAAACAGATGCTCTTCGCTCTCTTTGTGTTCCATATCAGCATGTATTGCATTTTTAGTACATGCAGTTTTGCAGATCGCCTCAGGGTATTTCCCCACACATTCAGTACATTTATCCGGCACTAAGTAATAATGGTCAGGTGACCAGAAATCATCATGTATTAACTCCTCATCACAGAACATAAAATACCTGTTGTGTATTTTCCGCCAATTAACACCGCCGGGATAAATTGCGTTGTATGGGCAGAGAATTTCACAAATACCACAATTCATACAATTATTTGATATTCTCATCGGCATTTCTAAATCTCCCTTCTATTATTGGCTGAACTCTGGGGCAATTTTATTGCCGGAGATGGCCGGTATAATACCGTATGTTCAAATATAGATCAAGTCCTATTCCAATAAAATGACAACTATCAGCCTGATAATTGATAATTATCGGGAATCATGCTTTTAGCCGAATCAGCTAACAATTTTTAATATGCATCTGTGACTTTTATGGTTAAGAATGTTATTTTATATTGGACAAAAATAAACGATCATTATTGAATACCGGAGAATTAAAATGAAAATTGGCTTTGTTGGTTTAGGTAAAATGGGCGGCAATATGGTTGAGCGTCTTTTGAAATATGGGCATGAAGTAGTAGTTTATAATTTAACCAAACCTGAAATTGAAATTGCAGTGAGCAAGGGTGCTACAGGCTCTGATTCACTTGTGGAAATGACAGGCAATCTGCCCGAAAGAAAAATTGTATGGCTTATGGTTCCTTCAGGCAAGCCTGTTGATGAAAATATCAAAGGACTAGCGGCACTATTAAAAGCCGATGATATTATTATTGACGGGGGTAATTCCTATTGGAAGGAAACAAAGGAGCGGGCCCGAAAACTTGAAAAAATTGGGATTCATTACATAGATTGCGGTACAAGCGGCGGTCTATGGGGACTCAAAAACGGGTACAGTCTGATGACAGGCGGCAACAAAGATGCGGTAGAATATTCTTTCCCGATATTCAAATCTCTTGCGCCTGAAGGCGGCTACACATACTGCGGCACGAGCGGCGCTGGTCATTACGTAAAAATGATACACAACGGCATTGAGTACGGCATGATGCAGGCATACGCCGAAGGATTTGAAATACTTAAAACTGCTCCGTTTGAAATTGATGTAGAAAAAGTAGCGAGCGGATGGATGCACGGCAGTGTAGTTCAATCATGGCTGCTTGAGCTGGCCGTTAAGGCATTTAGAGAAGATCCAAACCTGGAATCAATTAAAGGATATGTGGAAGACAGCGGTGAAGGCAGATGGACGGTTGAAGCCGCGATTGAACAGAATGTTCCCGCGCATGTAATTACTTCATCGCTTTACGCCAGGTTTGAATCCAGGCAGAAAGACTCATTTGCTATGAAAGTCCTGGCTGCACTTAGAAACCAGTTCGGTGGTCATAGAGTTGTTATTAAGGATAAGTAGATTACAGGTTGAAAATTACAGATTAAAGATTGAAAATTGAGGGTGAAAGCAGAATATCGCTACATTAATTAAACCATAATTTCAAAAAAAAAGATATTGAAAAAACCGGATAATTGCGTTATAATAATTTTTGGAGCATCGGGTGACCTTACCAAAAGAAAACTTATGCCCGCAATATTTGAGCTTTACAAACAGAATAATCTACCCGAAAAATTTGCGGTTTTAGGTATGGCAAGCTCTCCACTTACAGATACTGAATTCAGGGATGCAATGAAAGCTGCAATTGTTAAGAACGATTCAATTGCCGATGTGAAAAAAATTGAAGAGTTTTCAACCAGACTGAATTACTTCCCCATGAATTTCAAAGATCCGGGTGCATATAATGAGCTCAAGAACAAGATCAGAAGTCTAAGCGGAATTTGCGGAGAAAGCTGTAATTACATTTTCTACCTGGCTACGATACCTTCATTATTCGCTGAAATATCTGTTAATCTTGGTAAAGCTGGTTTAAACAAAAGTTCAAGCGGATACTCCAGGATCATTGTTGAAAAACCGTTCGGATACGATCTTGCCTCAGCGATTGAGCTTAACAATACAATGCACGAAATATTTGATGAAAGCCAGATATACAGAATTGACCATTACCTTGGCAAAGAAACCGTTCAAAATGTACTTGTAACCAGATTTGCCAATGGCATTTTTGAACCTATCTGGAACAGGAATTATGTTCATCACATTGAAGTGACTTCAGCGGAGAATTTGGGAATTGAAAACCGCGGCGGATACTATGAAACATCCGGCGCACTGCGTGATATGGTGCAGAGTCATTTACTCAGGCTTGTAACACTTATTGCAATGGAACCACCTTCATCGTTTGATTCAGACGCTGTAAGGAATGAACAGCTCAAAGTACTGCAATCATTGAGAAAACTTAAACCCGAAGAAATCGAAGACAGCGTCATACGCGGTCAATATATTGCTTCAACTATTAACGGAAAAAGTGTTAAAGGGTACAGGGAAGAAAAAGACGTAAATCCTGATTCCCGAACAGAAACTTATGCGGCAGTTAAGTTTTATATTGATAACTGGCGATGGGGCGGTGTCCCCTTTTACATCAGAACCGGGAAACAGCTTCCAACCAGAGTTACGGAAGCAGTAATTCATTTCAGAAAAACACCGCACTACCTCTTTAAGGAAAGCCAGAATATCACTGATAACCAATTAATACTCCGCATTCAGCCGGATGAGGGTATTCTGCTGAAATTCGGGATGAAAGAGCCGGGCTCCGGCTTTAAGGTACATAATGTTAATATGGATTTCCATTACAGCGATATTTCCAACATTCACATACCTGAAGCGTATGAAAGGCTGATATATGACTGCATGATTGGTGACTCTACTTTGTTTTTAAGAGCTGACGCAGTTGAAGAAGCGTGGAAGTTTGTGGAACCGATTCAAAAAGCATGGGATGATGACCATAAAGTGAAGATATACGGTTATCCTGCCGGTACATGGGGACCCGATGTTGCTGATAACCTTATAGCAGGCGGTGAACACATAACATGGCGCTATCCTTGCAAAAATCTTGCAGATGACGGCGTTTATTGCGAACTGTAACACAATTTCAAATTAAGAATTAGGAATTACGAAATGAGAGCAATTATAGTTTTTGAAAGTCCCCGCATATATATGGGAATTTAAGGAGATTTGAGACCCTGGTCAAGAAAGAAAATATTATCAAATTCAATAATTCAGCCGAATTGGCAATCGGTTTCGCTGCAATTTTTTCCAATAAAGTAATTTCATTGCTTAACGAAAAAACCGAAATCAATATTGCTTTATCGGGCGGGAATACTCCAATTGAGTTATTTAAGATCCTTGCTGAGGAATACAAAAATAAAATTGAATGGAATAAGATAAATTTTTACTGGGTTGATGAAAGATGCGTTCAGCCGGATTCACCCGAGAGCAACTTTGGTAATGCGGAGAAATTCCTGTTCAGCATGGTAGATATAAATAGAAATAATATTCACGAAATCCGCGGCGAAACGGGTCCGGCAATTGAAGCCGAAAGGTATTCAGAATGGGTAAAACAAAATGTTTCACCCGTAAACGGACTCCCCTCATTCGATATAATTCTGCTTGGTGTTGGTGAAGATGGGCATACAGCATCGATTTTCCCTGATCAAATGGATTTATTAACATCAAACAAACTTTATGATGTTTCAATACATCCAATAAGTAAACAATCAAGAATAACAATGACTGGTAAGTTGATTAATAATTCTAAGAATATCTATTTTTTGGTTAGCGGTAAAGGTAAATCCGGTGTTGTAAATGATATCTTAAATGGAAACGAAAAAGCAATGCAGTACCCTGCGAATTACATAAAGGCTGAAAATGGTGAGTTGTTTTGGATGGTCGATAAGGAATCCACGAATTTAAAAAATTTCATAGGTTGATATTGATCACTGTTTTAACTCTTCTATTTTTTTAAGGAACCAGTTCTTTGAAGAAAGAGTATGGTTATTATTTACATCTTTAAGCAAAATCAATGCAGTATGTTTATCATGTGAAATTCTCAGCTTTAAAAGTCTTAAATAGTAATTGAGAAATATCTGTATGGTACGCTGTTTTGAAGAAGATAGTGATTGGCTTTTCATGAAGTGTCTTAGAGCATCCGCCGAGGAAAACGCCTCTTCTGTATATCCCAGCTCATAAAAACACCTGAGTTGAAGAAGTTTAAGATCTGGTTTGTAGGCAAAATACTCTATTTTTACCTTTGCAGTTATCTCAAGCGCCGATTCATACTCCCCTTTTTCTGCATGCAGGTATGCTATAGCCAGAGCGGTAACATCATCTCTCATATTTTCCGGCAGCATTTCTTTGAAATCTGATATAAATCTTTCAGACCATTTAAGCTCCTTTAAATACAGCGCAGCATTAACAATATTCCTGAACTTATCCACTGTAAGCGGAGCATTTGGGTAAGAGCTGTATGCATTCTTCTTAAGCTGCAGTTTATATATCTCAAACTTCTCCCGTGTATATTTTTCCTCATCGGTTTTTTCAAATTTACGGCACATGTTAATAAGCATAGTTGATATTCCGTATATTTCGTTCTGCTCAAATGCCTGGATATTTTTTTTAAAAATGCTGCTTGCTTTTACATAGAGCTTTTCATCATAATTTCCGGCAAGAAACATTGTTATTGAAAGGCTCATTTCAAGAATATAAGAATATTTATAACCTTCCTTATTTAAATCATTCAAAAACGACTTCATATCAAAATTACAAAGAAACTTGCTTACCGGCAGGGCGCCGAAATCAGTATTGTGATTGAATTTAAATGTATCCATGGTATTAACATCATACATTAGCTCCATTATCATATACATCAGGAAGTGGTTGCTCTTATTTACAAAATTTCTGATTAGCGCAGTATGGTCATATGTAAAAGATGCTGCCTGCCATTTAAGATAATCTGTGTAATGCAGGCTGTAAAAACCTTCCTTATGAATACCCTTTGAGATCTCTATCCCCTCGGCAATACCTGTTACTTTCCCAAGAATCTTCAGGTTTTCCCTCTCCAGCAATTCATCAGCAAGCAGCAGGTTTTTCTTAACCGGGTCACCATATATCCTGTGAAGAACAAGGTATTCCTTAATACAGCCGGCAAGATTGAAAAGAACAGATTTCATTGTCTGTTCATTATATTTCTTACCTCTATAAACCTCCTCAAATATTTTTTCCTTTGTGAGATCTTTGTGCTCAAATGCAGGGTAATATTTTTTTATATACGAAAAAAGTCTGACCACACTTTGATCTGTATTGTGGAAAGGAGATATGAGGAAAAGTGTGAGATCCTTAAGCTCACGCTTTGAAAATGATTTGAGTAAGTCAATTGCAGTTCCATTAATCATATATTCTCCTAAAACTTGAAAACCAATATACGATAATATATGCTTAAAAACTCTTTAAAACCTAATATACCCAGTATTTCGCTTTTAAATCTGAAAACTTTTATGGAAAAATCTCCTTTTTTGTGCACAATATCAAAAGTATGTTTGCAACAAGTTATAAAACACGGGGAAATAATGAGAGCGGAAAATAAGAAGATTGCCAAAGGTTACAGACTGAAACCGGAAACTCATGAAATGATCAAAGAAGCAAAACTCGCTGCAAGAGGAGACATAGATTTTGCTATTTGCGCAGCTTGCAGGAAATTTCTGGAGGATATAAGATCAAATAATAAAAATAAAGGAGAAATAAAAATGAAAATAATTACAACGGCTTTAATAATGATGATGTTTACCGTGCAGATAAAATCACAATGGGTTATCCAGCAGTTTCATCCGGATCACAACGGGGTAAGTTTTAACAGCACTTCAACAGGATATATGGCTTGCAGCAACGGGGTAATACTGAAATCCACTAACAACGGGCACACTTGGGTAAGCCAGTATACAGGGACAACGCAGGACCTTACAT
>JABFSP010000259.1 GCA_013140565.1 Ignavibacteria bacterium | reverse complement strand
GTTTTACTCTCCTTATTAAATTAAATAAATAATTTAAACAGTAAAAATAATTGAGATAATTTAGTTATTAGTTTGAGAAATTAAAAAAAGGTAGTGTTTTGTGCTTTATCTTTTAGATTAAGTTATACTCAAATATAATACATCATTTCAGAAAAAGCAAATGCCTTCAACAAAAATTATTCCCTAACATATTTACGGCATTATTAACTATCTTTGTAAATATGTCAGAATTTACAGACGAGATCAAAGACATCTTTTCCCCTTCAGGATTGCTTTCAGGCTTGGAAGGATTTGAATACCGCCAGCAGCAGCAGCAAATGGCCGTTAGTATAGCGGATTCACTTGAATCAAATGAGCATAATATCATCGAAGCTCCTACAGGAGTGGGCAAATCATTGGCTTATTTGGTACCGGCGATATTATTTGCGCTGCAGAATGAACGCAAAGCGATAATTTCAACCTGTACCATCAACCTGCAGGAACAGCTTATAAATAAAGATATACCTGCACTCGCACAAATATTGCCTGTTGAATTCAAATACGAAATACTCAAAGGCAGGAATAATTATATATGCACTAAGCGTCTGAATAAGGCAATGATCGAAAAGAATTCCTTATTTATGACGAGTGAACAGCAAACCCTGCAGAAGATCTACGATTTTGTGAACAAAGAAGGTAAAGGAACAAGACAGGATATACCTTTCCCCGTTGATGATGCCGTATGGAGTGAAATCTTCGCTGAAGAAGGAGTATGCACACAAAAATCATGCGGGGGTGCTGATACTAACTGCCATTACCAGCAGGCTAAACAAAGAATGAAAGATGCTGACCTGCTTGTGCTGAATCACCATTTATTTTTTACATTATTCGGTTTCTATGAGCGTGATTCTGAAGGATATCTTTATTTTAATGATTTTGTGATATTTGATGAAGCACATACAGTTGAGCAAATTGCGGCTGAAAGAGTATCGCCATCGGTATCCAAAGAGCAGATTAGGTTCTGGCTGAATAAACTATACAATCCCCGTACACAAAAGGGTTTCTTTTCAATGAAGCCTGCCGACAGGCTGAAAAAAGCTCTTGAAAGTACTTACCAGGATAACGAGCATTTTTTCAAAATGCTGCATTCGCATGTAAATAGTGTATACTCAGCTCAAGCACATAAAAGCGCAATCAGGATCAAGCAGCCAATAACATTGGGTGTTGAGCTCATGGAATCTTTGTTAGAACTGACAATTGAGCTTAAAAAAGCCACTCCCCTTGCCAAAAATGATATTGAAGCCGATGAAATAAAGAACTACTTCACAAAGTTCACTCGTATACGGAATAATCTCGTATTTTTCCTTGAGCAGAAAAGTGATGAATATGTATACTGGGTGGAATATAAAGGCAGGGCTAGGAATAACATCGATCTTTGCATATCCCCTATTGATATGGCTGAATACTTCCGCGAAAATATTTTCGCTAAGAACAGGCAATCCATAATGACATCTGCAACACTTTCAACCAACAACACTCTTGAATTTTTTAAAAATTCGATTGGAGCCGAAGAAATAAGAGGCGAGATTATTGAAACTCCATTTGACTATGGCAGGCAGATGAAGATTCATGTATACAGAGATATCCCGGAACCTGAAAAAGGCGCAAAGAAGAATATAAGCGACCTGCTGAATGAAAGTGATTTTGAAAAAATACTTACCGGCAAGATCAAAGAATGTGTAGAAAAAACCAGCGGCGGCGCACTGGTGTTGTTTACCAGCAATAAACTGCTTAAGTCGGCTTACAATAAACTGCTTGAAGAATTTCTCGGTTCGGGAATCAATCTGTATGCGCAGCATAACGGAATGCCCAATAACCGAATATTGCAGGAATTCCGGGATGATGAAAATTCAGTGTTATTCGGAGTTGATAGTTTCTGGATGGGTGTGGATATACCGGGTCATAGTTTGCGTAATGTAATTGTTACAAAACTTCCCTTTGAAGTGCCAGATCACCCGGTTATCGAAGCGAAGCTTGAGTTCCTTCTGCAAAAGGGCGGTAACCCGTTTATGGATTACTCATTGCCAACTGCAATATTAAAATTTAAGCAGGGTGTAGGCAGACTCATAAGAAGCAGGAATGATGAAGGGATTATCTGTATTCTTGATAGCCGCATAATAAAAAAGCATTACGGCAGGCATTTCCTCAGCTCACTGCCAGAGTGTGAAGTTATAATTGAAAGTGATGAAAGAATCTAGTTTTGCGAGGAACGAAGTGACGAAGCAATCTTTATGATTAACGGGATTGCTTCGCTTCGCTCGCAAAAAATTATTTGACCAGGATCATTTTTTTAGTTTCAACAAACTCCCCAGCCTGTAATTTATAAAAATAAATCCCGCTTGGATAACCTGATGCATTCCAGTCATACTCATAGCTACCCGGATTTAACTCGTTATTCACAAGCTGTTCAATTTCTCTACCAAGCTGATCGTAAACAACTAATCTTACATATGCTGTTCTGGTAATATCAATACGGATCTGTGTTGATGGGTTGAACGGATTAGGATAGTTTTGCGAAACTCCAAATTCTTTGGGGATATTGTTGCCAACTGCCTGAATGCCAAGTATCTCTCCGCCTGTTGTAGTTTTCATGATCTTTCCGCCTGAGCACAATATGATTCCCCTGTTAACAGAAGCAAACTCAACATCCCTTACACTTACACCGGATTGCGGCAAATTCTGTGTTATCCAGCTTGCACCGCCATCAGTTGTTTTTAAAATTTTTAAAGACTGTGAAAGAAGATAACCTGTATTTCCATTAACAAAAGAAAGCGAAATCAAGCTTTCAGTTGGAGTGATAGTGTTCACCTGCCAAGTAACCCCCTGGTTTGTTGTTTTAATATATTGCGAACCGTTACAGACTGCATAACCTGTGTTTGCATCAACGAAATCAATTTTCAATACTGAATTACTGATATCAAATGGCAGCCAGTTTGTACCGAAATTTGTTGTTTTTGCCACACATGGACTTGATGTAACCGAATTGGTTCCGCTCAAAAATCCTGTATCTTGAGAAGTAAAATACATTTTTGTAAAATTTGTGACGGGATTAAATGAAACACTATTCCAGTTAGCACCCCAGTTTGTAGTCCTTATTATACCAAAAGATCCCCAAATGAATCCGGAGTTTTGTGATGAAAAATAAAGTCTGTCATAAGCGCTTACGGCAATAGTTATCATTACAGAACTGCCCCAGCTTAAGCCTGAATTGTAGGTTCTCATCAAAGTAATGTCATTATGAGCCCATCTCATTAAAACTCCGTACGCAGCGTCACGAAATTGCGCGTCTTTAATTCCGTATCCAAATACTGGAATTTCATTCCATGAAGCAGTGCGGTTTGTAGAAACAATAACAATTGGGGTACCTGCAATATTATATTTTTGAATTAGCTGGCAAATATTGGTATCAACATAGGATAATACTTCCAGATTATATGCAGGGTTTATGGTTTCAACCACCCAGCCTTGTTGTGAGAAAACAGCTGATGTTGCTACGAGGGCAAATAAAAAAGTTAATCTTATTATCTGCATTTTAGTCTTTTAGTTTATTTTAAAATACATCTAAAGAAATGTATTTTCAAGTAAAATCAAGATAATGCAAATTTGAAAAATGACCAAAATACTTCAGAAATGGAATATTATACATACACTTCATTCAAATTCAAATTTAAACTAGATAAAGTTACATTACTTATCAATAATCTCACTCACTGCAATTAAAGTCTATTTCATTTAATCAAAACCATCTTTTTAGTTTCAGCAAACTCACCTGAATGTAATTTGTAGAAATAAACTCCGCTTGGATAATCCGCAGCGTTCCAGTCATATTTATATCTGCCGGGGGCGAGTTCTTCATTTACTAAAATTTCAACCACTCTTCCAAGCTGATCATAAACTACAAGTTTCGCAAAGGCAGATTCCCGCAACCCAAAACTTATCTGCGTACCGGGATTGAATGGATTAGGATAATTTTGCGATAATGAAAATGTCCCCGGTATTTCACTTGAGATGTTTGTTAATCCGAGAATATGATAACTTGTATCACCATATAGAATTCCGTTGATAACACAGCCAGTAAGAGTACCCTGAGCACTTAACGACATTCCTCCCATTTCATAAAATATTACTCCAAAATCTTTGGCATATTTGTTCTGTGTGCTGAATTCATGAAAATTACCTCCTCTAAACAATCTTGATTCTTTTTGTGATCCGAAAACTGTTGAAAATGAAGTATCCGTTAAAGCTTTTTTAGGGTCTGAAGATACTCCGCAAATGTATATAGTATCGCGGAATCTTGATCTCAGGCTGTCTATTATCCGCTCATCAGGTGAGAACGTACAGCCTGGATTTGTTGTTAAACGGTATACATTGCCGCTCGCACTATCTATTCTATAGAAATTATTGAGAAAAAAACCGTATGAACAATTGCCGCCGCTTATGATCCTGTAATCCGATGTGAATTTGTAGTAGGTTTTACCATTAGCTAAAAGTACACTATCTATTGCAACTTTTACTTTGAAATTACTTTGACATTGAACTGAAAAATAATATCCGCTATACACCCAAACATTCCCAACATTTAAGGGGAAGAATTTCACGATATTTGTATCCTGTGAGTAAGATAAAACGGATAACATTAAAAATAATCCAATAATGATTCGATGGTGTGCTTTCATTTTAACAGAATCATCTTTTTGGTTTCTATAAACTCCCCTGACTGCAATTTGTAAAAATAAATCCCACTTGGATAATCCACAGCGTTCCAGTCATATTTATAGCTGCCGGGGGCAAGTTGTTCATTCACCAAAACAGCAACTTCCCTGCCAATTTGATCAAATACAATTAGTTTCGTAAATGATGATTTAGGGATATCAAAATTAATACTTGTAACAGGGTTAAACGGATTAGGAAAGTTTTGTGATAACAAAAATCTCCCTGGTATTGCAGTCCCTGTTTGCTGAACTGCTGTAATTCCGCCATTGGTAGTTTTCAGAATAACTCCGCCATCACCACATGTCCACCCTGTTTCGTTAGTAGTAAAATATATTGAATTCAAGTCTGTGGATACAGGGGTTTGTTCAGTCACCCAATTTGTACCAACATCAGTTGATTTCATTATTTTTCCGAAATTACAACTTGCCCAACCGTATGTTGTGTTTACAAAGAAAATACCAGTCGGGAAATTTGTTAAAGCAACCGTAAACCAGTTAACTCCGCCGTTAGTTGTCTTTATGATCTTGTCATTATTGGTTGCAGTCAAAGCCCCAAATCCGGTATTTGCATCAATAAAGTACAAGTCATAAAACCAACCGCCATTATTAAAAAGAGTTGCTGTATACTGCCATGACCAGTTTAATCCTCCGTTGATGGTTTTATTAATGTGTTGAGCAACAAAACTGCCTATGGGTGCTTTACCGGTTATCCAGCCAGTTGTTGAATTAATAAAAAATAAACACATTTGTAAAATATCTGTAGAATTAAATGTCTGCCATACGGCTCCGCCATTAGTCGTTTTCTTGTTTACATGAGGCGAACTGGAACATAACAACCACTCGTTCTGATTCAGAAAATGAATATCACCCGCGTATGCTGTATCATATATTAATGACCAGTTTGAACCGCCGTTTGTAGTCTTAATTATTTTATCGCCGCCTGCAATGCCTGTATTCGCATCAAAAAATTTTATCTTAACAAGGTTAGATGTAATCCCTGTATTCAGTATAGCCCAGTTCAGCCCGCTGTTTGTGGTTTTAACAATGACTCCGCCTGATCCGCATGCAAAGCCTGTATTTGTGTTTAGAAAATAAATGTCAATGAGACTTGCAGTGGTTCCGGATGTCTGCTGAATCCAGGATTGCGGGAAAGAAATGGAGCAGGAAAAGAATAATACTGTAAGTAAAACGTTAAGTTTGAGGTGTTTCATTAGGATAACCTCCGGGTAAACGGATTTTACATAAATTCTTATACAAATATAACCTGAAATTTAAAAATATGTTCTGCATAAAACTCACTGATTAGTATGTATGATGTACTACCTACCCCCTCACCCACTTCAACTCCATCGGACCTGCTGAGAGTATCATTTCGCCGTGTTCAAACCGGTATTTGCGGATCTCCGTGCCGCCAACCAGACTCTGTACAATAGCACCTTCAACATGATGCTTTATAACATGCTTTTCCTCATCAATTTCGTATTTCCCGAAATAACCCATGTAACCCAGGTTCTTTAATGCCCAGGCAAGATCCTTAAGCTTTAATTTCTTTTCAGGCATATGCTCCAAAGGCAGGTCATGCGGCATCATTATCTGCGCTGACATGTATTCTTCATCATAAAATAATATAGCCTTTACATGCCTGCCGAAAGGGTAAATTATAGTATCGTCGTATCTGACAATAACAGATTTTAGTTTCCACCTGCCTAAAAATTTTTGCTTTATCATTATATTTTTTATCATGCAACACAGACAGGAATGTCTGTGCTACTAATTTTCATAAATAATTAACGTATCCTGTATATTTTATCATCACCATCCTGAATTTTCCCCCTGCCATCTTTATTGCTGCTTGAAAAGTAAATATAACCATCGGGTCCTTCGGTGATATCACGAATTCTGCCATACTCAGTGGCAATTTTATAGAATGATAATGCTTTAGATTTATCATTCGGGTCAATTTTCACTACCATAATGCCGTTTCCCCGCAGGCAACCGAAAAGGAAGGTATCTTTAAATTCAGCGAGCTTGCCTGATTTGTACACAAGCCCCGATGCGGGCGCTTCCGCGGGAGTAAATACAAGCACGGGTGAAACCATTCCTTCTTTGCTGTCAAGATGTGACACTTCCGGCCAGCCGTAGTTCTTATCCTTAACAATAACATTCACCTCATCACCACCGCCCGGACCGTCAAAGCCGCTGGGACCGTGTTCAGTCTGCCACATAATATCCGTTCCGGGTATCCAGTCTATTCCCTGTGGATTCCGGTGACCGTAACTCCATATAGGCGAATTTGCAAACGGGTTATCAGCAGGTATAGTGCCATCCGGATTGATCCTGAGTATTTTTCCATGTAGTTTATCCAGGTCTTGCGCGAATTTCCTCTCACCTGCATCACCCGTTGTAATGTAGAGCTTATTATCGGGTCCAAATTTAATACGGCAGCCGGCATGAAATCTTGCGGCAGGAATTTTATCAAAGATCGTCGTTTCTTCACTTAATGAACTGACATTATCCATATATCTAACCACTTTAACCCACAAATCGCTGTCCTTTTCGTAAGCGAAGCTTACATAAATGAGCTTGTTTGATGCATAATCAGGGTCAAGCGTAAGCCCCATTAGCCCTTCCTCCGAGCCACTGGATACCTCATTGAATGTCTTAATTGGCTCATCCTGCAGTTTACCGTCTATTATTACCCGCATCCTGCCTGGTCGCTCGTTTACCAGCACTCGCTCATTTGAAGTAAACACAATGCTCCATGGTACTTCGAGGTTTGAAACGAACACTTCCGTCTGTGTACTTGTTTTTTCTGAATTTTTATAGCTTTTTTTGTTGTTTTCATTTTCAGACTTGCAGCCTCCTGAAAACAAAAATGAAGCAGATAGTATCAGATTTAGTATTATATTCATAACTGTAATAA
>JABFSP010000041.1 GCA_013140565.1 Ignavibacteria bacterium | reverse complement strand
GTTATAATGTTAAATTTATCTTAATTCTGAATTTAATGTACGCTCAATGCAAACGGGGTGACTTGAACCGCCAACCACAAAAACGCGTTTACCCTGCTTAACCAATAATATTATCAAACATGCCAGATATTCGTTGCGGACAAAATTACTTTCGGCTGAAACATCACCCAGCCAAAGGGGCAGACCGTATTCATCCGATGTTTCGCGCCAATCCTTAATAGGAATTGGCTTGCCGGTTTTATCGTTACCGCGGAATTCCCTGTTCCAAATCGCATCAATATCGCCCACGGTTTTTATCGTATTTTGTAATTCCGGATGTTGTGTGCGTTTTTCTATAAATGCTTTTACATACTCATCTGGATTTGCAGGCTTGCCAAACCTGATATTACTGAAATACGGCCGCAGTATATAGAACATTGCCACCTGCTCGGGCTTGAATTTTTTGAGCACCGCTGTAATTTCATTATCTAATGGCTGCTCCCATGTGAATGCTTCAACGCCGTCACGGCGGGAGAGCTTATACACAAATCCCATTTCACCATATTCCTCCACCGGGTCCATTAATCCCGGAACCAAAAATCCCAGCCTGCCTTCAACCAGGCATGCGGTTGGATCAAAGCTATCCCACCGCGTTTCAATATCCGTTATTTGCGGGTCGTTTTTATTACGTGTGTGTGATGCCCCATAGAACAGGACTTTACCCCACTTCGGGTCTTTCTTTGATGCATCTATATCTATAATAAATGGCCGGGGGTGAGTTTGCAAGACGCTGTCGTACTCCGCCATCGTCATGGGCGGCATGGCAAATTTACAATCGATTTTGCCCTCATAGAAGGCAGGTGAGCGCCACGCGAAATAAAAAAGGAATATCACCGCCGCAAGTACAAGCAGGAATATTCCAAGTAAAACTTTTTTTATCATTTATGAATTTTATGGATGAAGTTATTTTATTTTACACAAATATCGTTAAAATTTCTTAAATATTTTTGACATTTGAGTTTTGTCATTTGTCATTTTGCTTCTTATTTATTCCCAAAACGTTTCCGTAATTTTCCTTACATACTTCAGCTCCGCAAGTTTTCTGATAATCTCTTTAAACCCCGGCTTGCGGGTTGATGATATCACGAGCCACTCTTCATCCGTGCAGCCTGAGCGCCCCTTGGAGCCTTTCATTTCGCCTGCTGTTGGATCGATCGCTTTCACTTCAGCCAATGCGGTATCGCTGGCGGGAATGCAGAACTCATAACTTGTCGCGCTCTTTTCACCATCGGGGTTAACACGGTAACCTTCATCATTAAATTTTGTGAGGTCAATTCTAATCTTCCCTTCTGTTAATGAATTTCCGTAACCTGTTTCATTTAGACTTACTTCAAAGGCATCAACTCTGTAACCCTGCATATTTGCTGTATTGGGCTCACCAAAAATTATTCCGTATTTTATATACCCGATTATGAACACATCCTTATCTATGAATTGATCCAGGTTGAGATATTTATCTTTCTTTACCGGTACACGGTATTTATCCTGAGTTACAAGTTCGTAATCCCAGATCTTTTCATCGCCCAGCTTACTTCCGTCCCCCGGGGGCACATACTCAACTAACCTGCCGGCAATAATTACATCTTTATCCGCAAATGATTGTATATCAGCATAGACCCAGCAGGTATCCTGTGCCGCCGCAGTTACGGCAATATCAATTCCATCAGCGTCAATCCTGAAACCTGTCAAACTCTGGTGGTTTGGGTTGCTATCGCCAATTATGATCCCATAAAATACCCTTCCGTGTATTACGACATTGCGGCTTTCATATTCATCAAAAACTATTGATTCGCCATCGGATTTGTTTTTACTCACAACAGGGATTGCCGTACCGTCTGCAAGTTTTATCTCCCATTGCCAGAACATGTGTCCCGCACCCTTGCCGCTCAGCCAGGGAGTGAATTTCTGCAGCCTGCCGGAAATCACAGCATCCTTATTCATAAATTTTTCGGCATCTTCCATAGTCCGGCATGTATCGCCGGGCATCTTGTTAACGCTCCGCTGCTCTGCGGACCCGGTGCCGATTACGAACATTAACATCACAGAAATAAACAGAGAAATCATTGTAATCTCCTTTTTTATATGATACTTGGCGCAAGGGGGTTTTGTTTCATGTTTAAAGCTGTAATTCCTTCATGGGTTCACCTTCGTCATCTTTTAGGGACCGCTCCCATACTTCCATTGGTAATGTTTCAATTGCATTAGCATTTCTTGGTGCATTGATCTTTCTTTGACTTTTCAAATCAAAGATTCCCCAGCACTCACTGTCTACAATTAAGCCTGCTTTCAAAGAATCTTCTTTCCATAAAATGAAAACTTCTTTACATGTGAGAATAGGTGGCAAAATTCTGTTATATATCCATAAATGATCAAGAATTTCTCCCTGTTCCCCATTTTTATTAACTGTATGAATATACATATATCCTGTTTCACCATTATCTTCAAATGTAACACACCATTTTCCGTCAGGAGAAAATTCTCCTATCAGAAATGATTCATCATCTTGACCATAATTTTCTTTAGAAGACATTACGTAATTTTTAAATATTGATTCTTAATTCCTAACCCGTAATTTGCTTCACTTCAACGCCATCCTTTTTATCCAGCACTTCCCAACCCAGAGCCTTCAGTTCATCGCGCAATGAGTCTGCTTTCTTGAAGTCCTTAGCTTTTTTTGCGGCAATGCGTTTTTCAACAAGCTCCATTACTTCCTGGGGAACATTTGTATTGCCTGCTTCGATATCTTTATCAAGATCTAAGCCAAGTACACGATTAAAATCGTTTACAAGATTCATCTTTTCTATGCTCGATAGCTTATCGTTCCTGATAACACCCCACAACACGGCTAACGCCTGCGGCATGTTCAGGTCGTCATTAACGGCTTCGGTGAACTTAGCTTTAATATCCTCAGGCATTGTAGCATCACGCGGGTCAGAATTTTTCTTCACGTCATCGCGTATTGACTGAATGTTCTGCTTAAGTCTGCCAAACGTTACCTTAGCCTGCTCAAGCAAATCCCAGCTAAAGAGCAGCCTCTTGCGGTAATGTGTGCCAAGGCATAGATAGCGGTAATCCAAAGGCGAGTATCCTTTATCTATCAGAGTCTTCACGCGTAAAAATTCACCTTTTGATTTACTCATCTTGCCCGACTCTTCCTCAAGGAATGCACCGTGAAGCCAGTAATGAACGAACGGCTTGCCGTTGCACGCTTCTGATTGCGCAATTTCGTTGGTGTGGTGAATTGGAACGTGGTCAATTCCGCCGCAGTGAATATCAAACGTATCGCCAAGGAATTTTTTACTCATCGCGGAGCACTCAATGTGCCACCCCGGGAAGCCTTTTCCCCAGGGGGAGTCCCACTCCATCTGACGCTTCGTATCGCTATCCTTCGGTGAAAATTTCCAAAGCGCAAAATCGGTTTTATTTTTTTTTCTCGGTGCTGAATTGTATGCGCGAGCCTTCTTCAAGTCCCTCGATATCAAGATTGGCAAGCTTGCCGTAATCTTTAAGCTTTGATGTATCAAAATAAACGCCGTCACTTGTCACATACGTGTAGCCTTTATCATCCAGGCACTTCACCATATCGATTTGCTCCTGAATGTAGTCGGTTGCCTTGGTGTATTTTGTGGGGGGAAGAATGTTCAGCGCCTTTGCGTCATCAAGGAAAAAGCCCGTGTAATACTCAGCAATTTCCCATACGGTTTTGCCTGTCCGGGAGGAGCCCTTTTCCATCTTATCTTCGCCTTCATCACCATCGCTCACTAAATGACCAACATCGGTAATGTTCATAATGTGTGTAACATCGTAGCCGTTGTATAACAGCACGCGCTTCAGCAGATCTTCGAACATAAATGTGCGGAAGTTGCCGATATGCTGGTAATCGTAAACCGTGGGTCCGCATGTGTACAGTCCAACCTTACCCTCGGTTATTGGAGTAAACACCTGTTTTTGCCTGCCTAATGTATTAAATAAAGTAATATCCATTGTTGATTCTTTCTTAACAGTAATTATGATTCCCCTCCCCTTCGGGGAGGGGCCGGGGGTGTGGTCTAACAACCCTCTAAGATAACTTTTATTATAGAATGGTTAAATAGAGAAAATTGACCCACGGAAAGTCCCCCTTGTAAAGGGGGAGGATATTTTCAGGTCCTAATAAATTGTACTCTAATCCTCAATTTTAAGTATTCTAATTATACCAATGGGGATTTGAAATCTAGAATTGCCGCACTTCCAAATCCCCATCAAAGATTTACGAAACCCAATATGTATTTAACAATTGTGGTAATTGCCTCACTCAAGCAATTGTCCCCCTTTTTAAGGGGGATTAAAAAAAGTATAAATAATCTTTTCCAAATTATCACTTTACTTTTTATTCAAATAAAAATATATTGCCTTAACTCAAATTCTACGGAGGCATCATAAAACAAAAACGCATTGCCCTCTTTGCTTCGCTTCTGTTTTTAATTCTTCATGCTTCTCCTGTTTTACCGCAAAATGCTGATATAGTAAAGATATCGGATAATATCTATGCTTTCATTCCGCCTGAGCCCTGTAAAGATTACGTTGACGGAAACTCCACCTTAATAATCACTCCCGGCGGACTTGTCATAATTGATACACGGACTGACTATATTTCTGCGGTAACTGAAATTGCCGAAATAAAAAAACTAACTTCCCTTCCCGTAAAATACATAATCAATACACACTGGCACTATGATCATATTTTGGGCAATGAAGCGTTTAAAAAGGAATGGCCTGATGCTGTAATAATTGCGCACAAGGATTGCCTTAAACAGATGGAAGAAAATGTTCCGCAATCACTGGCGCTTGAACCCGGAGCGTCAAAAGATCTTATTAAGCAATTTAACGATGAGCTCGCCTCTGGTATTGGCGGTGACAGCAAACCACTAAGTGAATATGACATTGTACGGCATAAACAGACAATTACCGATCTTGAAGAATTTATCAAATACCCAATTCCAAAATATATAAAACCTGAAATGGTTTTTGATTCAAGTATTACAATTTATCCGGGAGGTGTGGAAATTCAGCTCTCGCGGTGGGGTAATGGACATACTATTGGCGATGCAATGGTATGGCTGCCCGCAGAAAAAATTCTGATAACGGGTGATAATGTTGTTGCACCTGTACCTTATTCACTGGGAAATTATGTTAAGGGTCAAACAGAAATATTGGAAAAAATTATGCAGCTTGATCTTTCGGTGATAATTCCCGGTCACGGCAGGGTGCAGTATGATAAAAAATATGTCTCTTCGTTAATACCTCTTTTTAATTCCGCGGAATTGCAGGTAAACGCCTGCTTTACAAAAGGCATGACGGTTGATGAATGTATTAAATCCGTTAATTTTGATGAATACATCTCACAGTTTGTAACTGATGATGAATCAGCTTATGCGTTCAAAAACTATTTTGCAGTTCCGGTCATACGTGCTATTTATAATAATGAATTGAGCAATAAATAAAAATCCCCGCTATTAACGGGGATCAAGTCCCCCTTTTAAAGGGGGAGGAAATTTACGTTTGATTAAAAAATGTAAATTGTTCGAAAACAATATTTTTCGATAAACGGCGATGGGGATTTGAAAGTTTAAAGTTTACCTATTTTAAAATCCCCGTCGTGGATTCCCGAATTCCTGTAACAAATTGGTTGATCATTGAAGCAGGGCTTATTAAAGTAATAGTCCCCCTTTTTAAGGGGGACTAAAAAAATTGTCTTAGGTTATCTCTTGAGCCGCGTTTTATGCGGCGAAACCTTACTCCGTAAGATAAAGGTTATTTCTGTTCGCTTTTATGTTCTTCCTTCGGGTTGCAAAGTCCGACTATTTTATGGAAAGTATCGTGCAGCGCGGTCAGGTCTTTAAGTATTTCTTCATTGGCTGCGCCGGCTTTTATCTTCTCCTCAAGCGCTCTTGCTTCAGCTTCCATTTTTTTTGATGTTTCAAGTATTTCGGGTTTATTGAATTCCGCCGGCACTGTTGATGTATTCATCTTTGCGGCAGCTTCAACCATTTCGCCAATGCGTGTTTTTATCGGCTCAAAATTACCTTCTTCTGCGGGGTGATATGTTGTTGACATCACTTTATGGAATGCTTCAAGCTCGGCCCATTTTTCGCCTGCGAAAACATTTGATGAAGCTAAAACGATAATTAAACCTAAAAACAGAACTGATAATTTTTTCATATTAATTAGAAATTAGTATTTATTGAAATTTTTAAATAACCATTATACAAATTTACTGTTGAGTATGATATTTAGAAATGCAAAATTGTGTGTTTTTCAGGGATTATTAATCATAAATTCATCTGACCCCTATCATACCAAATGTCACATGAAATCACTTAATTTTGTTGGATGTACCAGAATATCACGCCCATGAAAAAAGAAAAGAACATACAACAAATTGAAGATTTCCTGAAGCTCCGTTCGTTTGCGCTCTTCGGCGCTTCGTCACAAAAGAAAAAGTTCGGTAACCACATACTTGCCGGTCTTACCAAAAAGAATTACAAAGTCTACCTTATGCATCGCCGCGCAAATTTTATTGATCGCCATAAAGCGTACAGCTCCTTTAAGGAACTGCCCGAAAAACCCGAAGGCGCGATACTTGTAATTCCGCCGGCTGAAACTGAGCATGTTATAAACGATATTATTGCCGCAGGAATTAAAAACATCTGGTTCCAGCAGGGCGCTGAAAGCGAAAAAGCCGTGCGTTACTGCATACTCAATGGGATCAACGTCATAAGCGGTGAATGTATTTTGATGTTTCTTGATCACCCGGGCTTTCCGCATAATATTCATAAATGGATTTGGTCTATGGGTGCCGGAAAGTAAGCGTAAGTTTACCGCAATTCAGCAATTGAGATAACTTTTTGAACTTCACTTCAATATTTATTGCTTGTATCTGAGCAATAAACTCTCTATTTTTACATATCAAATATTTCGCCCTCTTTTACAATTCATTAATTTTAAATAATTATACATGAACAGGAAGAACTTCTTAAAGTCCTCTGCTTTAGGTTTAGCTGTCGTTACTCTGGCGCCGGTGAAATTGTTAACCCGCCCCTTTGACGGCTCAGAACCGTTAAAAGCGGAACTTGTTAAAGAGTTTGTGGGCGCGGGGCACAAAGATCTTGATAAGGTAAAACAAATGCTTGCCGAGACTCCGAATTTAATTTACAGCAGGTATGACTGGGGTAACGGTGATTTTGAAGAAGCAATCGAGGGCGCCGGGCATGTTGGCGATGAGGATATTGCCAATTATCTTATAGAACAGGGCGCAAGGGTAAACCTGTTTGTATTGACCATGCTGGGTAAAACTGAGCTTGTTAAGCCGGTACTGGAGCAATATCCCGCGCTTATAAACGCAAAAGGCGCACATGGTTTCACGCTGCTTCATCACGCTGAAAGAGGCGGCGATAAAGCAAAGGAACTTTATGATTACGTTCAGTCAAAAGGATTAACCGAAAAGCAAATTAAGATTAAATAATTTTTTTAGCTGGACCGGCTTTACTGCACAACCTGTGCTGTGGGTGTGGGGCTTACGGACGGGAAGATAGCGCATTTACGAAAGTTTTAAAGGAGTTATCGCTGTTAAATTAAATACTACAAAAACCTAAGATTCTTACATGTTCTAAAT
>JABFSP010000393.1 GCA_013140565.1 Ignavibacteria bacterium | reverse complement strand
GTTCGATGTTAATATAAATACCGAAACAGTACTTTGGGTTTCAACTGAATGAAAAAACAAATACAAATTATTTTACATTCTCGCACTCAATACACTCAACTCACTCTAACACTCAACACACTCAGTACACTCCATAACTCTATTCAACATCACTTATTTTATCAAGCGAAACTGTTGTCCTGCCTTCATCATCAAAGCCGTATACGTTCGCGAATTTTGAATTCCATAATATTTCATTGTGTCTGTATGATGAGCGTGAATGAACATTTGACATAAATGTATCATCATATCCCTGCACGAGTATCAAAAACTCCGCGTGACCTTTTGTAAGATCATCTTTAGTTAAACCGTTTAGCGGACTCTCATTATCTATTATATGATTAACTGTCCATATAAGCGAAAAGAAATTTATCTTGCTGAATTCAAGATTTAAAATATAGTATTTCCTGTTGGGTGAATTTGAGTTTTCATCCCTCAAAATACTGAACATCACCCTGACCTCAACATCGATCAATTCTGATTTCTGCTCATTTGCTATCCTGAACTGAAATGCAGTTACATCTTTGAATGAAGTTATAACTGCGTTCCTGCTGTACAGCACTTTGGAAACAGGCTTAGAGAATCTGCCGTAGAATAAACCCGTAGCAATGGCGAGACACATTAATCCAACAAGTGATTCAAAAGCTGCAATTGAGCTTGTCCACATACCTACAGGACTGATCCTGCCATACCCTACAGTTGTAAAGGACTGTGCGCTGAAGAAAAATGACTCCATGAATTTATCAAATTCACTGTTTGCAATTACACCCAGCAGGTGTGTATCAACTCCGAGTAAATAATATACCACTGCAAACAAAAGATTAAGCGTTACATATCCAGTGAAAATTATAAGCGAGAATTTAAACCAGGATACACCAACCAGGTAGTGATAGAAATTGAATGTTTCCCAAAAAGGGAGACCCACGCGCCTGCTGTTAAAAGTGCCATCCCTGTTAAGCAGCCTTTGCCGTGCGATATCCCGGTTAGATAAACCAAGATTTGGAATTTCCGATCCGCTCGTTTTTTCTTCTTTCTCCACTACTTAATATTTATAGTTCAATCCTAATAATGTAAAAAACTTAACCACGAATTACACGAATTTCACAAAATGTAAAAAAACTCTGAAAGATTTTTTATAAACTTAAAAGACAAATACTATATTTTCTTACTTGGTATTTCAATGTATTTAGGTTTAACTTTCAAATTTATCCATTCTAATAGTTGTTTTCTTTCTTCATCAATATAATATTTTGAATTAAAAGCTCTGATTTAATTCGTGTACATTAGTGAAATTCGTGGTTAAATGTTTTTATGGAGCTCATATTTTAAAATAAATTGAAACTAGTGTTCATTTTTTTCACCAGCATTAAGAATTTTCTTCATATCTTCATCACTTACGTTCAGCAAACCTGATTTAGGCAAACGGGGCGTCAGAGTCTTCCAGTTCTTATCTGTTGCAAATACTATGTTGAATAGCGGCAGCGCTTCATCAATTCTGCCTGTATTTGCAAGTGTAACCGCAGTCCAGAATTTCATCTCAAGATTATCGGGGAACATTTCCATTGCTGCATTATATTCATTCATTGCAAGGGTCATATCATTTTTTTCTACTGCAACATCACCGGCATTCATGTGTTCATATGCTCTGTGAACGGTAAGCAGCCGCTTTAATTCTTCAAGCGGTGCGGGATTATCTTCAACTCTGAGATCCATAAGCTTATCTTCCCATGGCTTACCGGTTGAGTTGCCCTTCCAAACCATAATTGAAGCACTTTGCATTCCCCTTATATCACCGCCAACATTTTGTGCGGCTTCAAGTGAAGCAATCATACGCTCTGCAAGTCTGCCTGTTGATTCATTGAACGCTTTTTCCATTTCACCCCAGACTTTATCGCTCAACATCAGGTTCGCCTGAACGGAATAATTTTTGCCTGCAATATTACCTGCCGCATCAACGCACTTGCTGCCTGTATATGAAGCTGTATTGCCTGAAGCATCAAGCACTGCAAGCTGGCGGAAATCTCTGCCTTCATCGCCTGCAATTAGCTCATCAACTACCTGCTGTGGAGACTTCCCCTGTTTAAGCAGATCTAGTCCCTTAATGCCAAATGATGGATTAACAAACGACTGCGTAGCAATGACACCCACGCCTGCTTCTCCCCAGCCGACAATTGCACCGACATTAAACCAGTGCGACTGCACTGCCACGCCCATTTCACCCGTAAGGCTGTCACGGGCAACTATTGAATAGGTTGAAACAAGCTGCTCATTTTGTTTAAATACTGATTGCGACATTAAATTCATGCTTAAAAGCAAAAGAATAAGAAATATTGTTTTCATTCTGAGAATATTTAACTTACTATCAGGTGAATAATTATTTACTTATTGAAACTGCCGGAACTGAAAAGGGATTTAATATATTCAGGATTTTTGAGTGTTCTTATTTCAATTGCCACAGAGGGGTCGGGGCATGGTATTTTATGGTGATTCAGCCAGATGCATTTCATACCCGCATTATGCGCACCCATAATATCGTGCTCCCATGAATCACCTATCATAACGGTTTCCACGGGCTTCGCGTTGAGTTTTGTAAGCAGCAGATTAAATATCTGCGGGTCAGGTTTGGGCACCCGGGCTTCTTCCGAAGTTACCATAAGATCGATATACTTTGTCAGCCCCAGGAAATCAAGTTTTTCTTCCTGCTCTGAAATAAGATTATTTGTAACGATCGCAAGTTTGTAATTCTTTTTGAACAGCTTTAATATTTCCTCCGCACCTTCGGATATTCTGCGGTGTTTCTGGTAAGCCATCCTGTAGATTTCCGCGGCATTTTCAGCGGTGTGATAGTCCACTTCTATGCCATGGTCAAGGAATAGAAATTTGAACCTTTCAGCGCGTGATTCCTTAATACTCATTTTGCCAAAGAGCACCTGTGAGAAATGTATCTTCTCAAGAAGTTTTGTGTGCTCAACTTCCAGCTCTTCCAGCGTCATATCATGGAAGCATGAATATCTTTTCCATACCGATCTTAATCCTTCACGGCTTGAATGCCTGTGATCGAACAGAGTATCATCAAAATCGAAGACTACAGTATTTATCATGTTTTATTTCCTGTTAGAAAATTGAATTATGTTACCGTCCGGATCACTTATTTCGAAAAATTCGATCTTACCGCTGCTGAATATTTTACTTGTTCTGAATCCCCGTTTTTCAAGCTTTGCTTTGCATTTATTTGTATTACTAATTTGAAACACAAGTTTATAAACCACACTTTTAGCGAATCTTTTTTTACCAAAATGAAATGCTATATTAATATTCTCATTCCTGATCTCGCCCCACTTTCCATCTTCATCAATGTATGAGGATGACTCCTCAGATCTCATTAGGTCAGAATAGTACCCCAGCAGCATTGGAACATTTGGGGTAAAAATTATTATTCTTTTTAAATTAAACTTCATTTTTAGAGATCCTTTTCTTCATCAACATCCAGATGAAACTTATGGAGGAACCTGTGCAGAATGGGTGTTAAAAATATTGCCATGCTGGAAAGGAACGCCACTCCGCTGAATAATGAATAACAGCCAGCGAATATTTTCGCCGGGTTTGACTTGAGCATATCAACCGGACCCATTCCTCCCAGTATCATTGAAGCGTTTAGAAATGAATCGATCCATCCTAACCCCGCAATGAAGTGGTAACCAAGTATTCCGGTCAGAAGCGAAAATAAAAAAATACCGGCGCTGATAAGCGAAAACTTAATTAGTCTTTGCCTGAATACTATTTTTGGTGCCAGCCGGGTTTTGGAATGTTCAAACATAACTCATTATATTTTAACAAATTTACTAAACTTCATCCGAAAATGAAATGTAACAGGGCAAATTATATACGTTATTTTTATGATTTATTTATAAGCCTGTTTTGAGTAATTTGCAGGATAAAATAATAAAATAACACTGTACCTGGATAATATATGGAAATAGCTATTGCGCTTTTAACGCTTGTTGCACTGGAAATTGTACTTGGTATTGATAATATAATCTTCATTTCGATACTTGCCGGTAAACTGCCGCCTGATAAACAAAAGAAAGCGCGCCTATGGGGTCTTGCAGCCGCGATGTTAATGAGAGTATTGTTATTGTTTTCACTTTCGCTGATCATGAAACTCACTGCTCCCCTTTTCACAGTACTGGGAAATGAAATTTCCGGTCGTGATATAATTCTGATAGCCGGCGGATTGTTCCTGCTTGCCAAAAGTACATTTGAAATTCACGATAAGTTAGAAGGTGAAGATAAGGAAAACGGCAAAGGAAAAAAAGCCGCGTCATTTGCGGGCATTATCATTCAGATAATGATACTTGATATTGTATTTTCGCTTGATTCCGTTATCACAGCAATTGGTATGACAGATATGCTCTGGGTTATGATAACAGCGGTTGTTGTATCTGTAATATTTATGATGTTCACCTCAGGGGCGGTAAGTGATTTTGTTCACAAGCATCCCACGGTTAAGATTCTGGCTCTCAGCTTTTTGCTGCTTATCGGAATCACACTTATTGCCGAGGGCTTTGACCAGCATATCGCAAAAGGTTACATTTACTTCGCGATGGCATTCAGTGTTTTTGTTGAAATGATAAATATCAAGATAAGAACAAAACGCTCAAAACCCGTAGTGCTTAAAGAAAAGAATTTATAATAATAATCCAATGGCATCCCAGTTAACAAACAGCATATTGATGGTTTCACCGGAATCGTTCGGGTACAATCCCCAGACAGCAGGCTCGAATTCATTTCAGAATAAACCTGAATCCGACCCGAAGACCCTACGAAAGAAAGCCCTTGAAGAATTTAACGGGATGACAAAAAAACTCACCAGCGAAGGCGTTGACGTTTTAGTGCTTGGCAATGATACTGAGTATGATGTGCCTGATGCTGTATTCCCTAACAATTG
Organism: Ignavibacteria bacterium; assembly: GCA_013140565.1. Classification (GTDB taxonomy): domain Bacteria; phylum Bacteroidota; class Ignavibacteria; order Tepidaquicellales; family OLB5; genus OLB5. The sequence continues at coordinate 2,708 of JABFSP010000393.1, read as the reverse complement.
GTTCGCTACCTATGAAGACGGAACTGTAATGCTCTTCCCCATGCTGAGCGAAAACCGGAGATTAGAGCGAAGCAAAGATACGATCACTGAAGTAATGGAGTCATCAGACTTTGAGATAAAAAGGTATGTTGATTACAGTGAATATGAAAAGCAGGGATTAATACTGGAAGGTACAGGAAGTTTGGTGCTTGACAGAAAAAATAACGCTGTATTTGCAATTGAATCAGAGCGCACTAACCGGATCTTATTTGACAGGTATTGCGATGAAATGAATATTCCCTCTTCAAACCGCGTATTCTTTCATGCTAATGATGAAAACGGCATCCCCATTTACCATACAAATGTGATTATGAGCATTGGCAATGGCTTTGCTGTAATTTGCAGTGAGTGCATTGAATCACGTGAACGCCGTGAAGTTATGACCAAGCTTGAAGAACTGCGGCTTGAAGTAATCGATATTACATACGCTCAGCTTAAGAATTTCTGCGGCAACATACTTAATGTAAAAAATAACAATGGTGAGTCTCTTATAGTACTTTCAGCAAGCGCAATGTGGAATTTTGAAGACCGGCAGGTCGAAACTCTTCAAAAATACGGCAAGCTTGTTGAAGTGAGCATTAACACAATAGAAACAGTTGGCGGCGGCAGCGCACGCTGCATGATGGCTGAGATATTTCTGCAAAAAAAATAAACTATTTTCATACTATTTGCCCTTTTCTGCGTTTTTTTTTACCGTTAATTGGGTATTACCACCTGTCCACGGTATCTTTAATAATTTTATTTTGTATAAATTGCGGTTCTAAAATAAAACAGGAATCCAAATTTATATATGATAAAAGTATTTACTTTCTTTATTTTATTTTTCACTCTCTTATTCAACACTTCGGTTTTTTCCCAGGAATGGATACATACTATCAACGGCCAGTCAGATTCAGATGACAGGGGCTACGGTATTGTTGTTGATGCTGCAGGCAATGTATATACTGCCGGTTACCTCACCAATAACAACACAGGTATAGATATACTTGTGACCAAGCATTCAAATTCCGGTAATCTATTGTGGCAGTATTCCTTTAACGGGACCGGGAACAGCACAGATAAAGCTTATGGTATAGTAGTTGATAATTCCTCGAATGTATACATTACCGGGTACACGACAAGAACAGGTGGAAATATTGATTATGTAACACTGAAACTGAACTCCTCAGGTACACTAAAGTGGTCAAAAACGTATAATGGCGGAGCCAGCCAGGAAGATAAAGCCTGGGGAATTGTTGTAGATGCCTCTGAGAATTGTTTTGTTACCGGCACTTCAAAAAGTTCATCAAGCGGAAAAGATTGTGTTACTTTAAAATATAACAAAGACGGGGTCCAGATCTGGGCAAAAACATTTGATGCGGAAATGCATAAGGATGACGAAGCTACCTGCATTGCTATGGATAGCAATGGAGATATTTATGTGGGCGGTTACGGAGTTTTTTCATCAGGAAACACAGATTACCTGCTTATAAAATACAACATTTCAGGAACATTGAAATGGTCGAAAAATTACAACGGACCCGCTGAAGAAAATGACAGAGCATGGGGTATTGTTGTTGATGCTTCAGACAATGTTTATATCACCGGTGAATCAGCAGGTACAAATTCAAAGAACGATATTGCAACTTTAAAATATAACTCTTCGGGAACATTGTTATGGACAAGCAGATTCAACGGCACCGAAGGTCATGATGATAAAGCATACGGAATAGTTGTTGATGAATCATCAGGTTCATGCATCATAACGGGAACATCAGAAACAAACGACCGCGGAATTGATATAGTTACTCTAAAGCTTAATACATCCAGCGGAAGTACAGCATGGCAGAAGACTTTTGACGGAACAGGACACAGTAATGATATTGCATACGATATAGTAATTTCAAAATCAGCGGTTAACCGGAAAGTTTTTATCACGGGTACTACAAGGTATGGCACTTCAGTTCAAAGTGAGAATATAGTTGTACTGGTTTATAATATGAGCGGCAATTTACTGAGGATGAACACATATGGCGGAGAAGCCGGGCTTGATGACGGCGCATTTGGAATTGCTGTAGACCAGAATGATAATTACTACCTTGCAGGGTATATGGGTGTACAATCGGGTGCAAATGATCTTGCTTCCAGTTACGATATGGTGGCAGTTAAATACAGCGGGAGCGGACTTAACAGCATAATTAAAGCTTCAGGAAATATCCCCGAAAAGTTCGGACTTCACCAGAATTATCCGAATCCTTTTAACCCTGAAACAAAGATAAAGTTTGATGTAGCTGAAAACACGAATGTAAATATCAGGATCTATGATATTACAGGTAAACAGGTATCACCGGCATTAAACAGTGAACTTAAAGCAGGAAGTTATGAATTTAACTTTAACGCATCAGCTCTTTCTTCCGGGATCTATTTTTACACACTAACAGCAGGCTCATTTACAGAAACTAAAAAGATGACACTCATTAAATAATAGGTTTCTTCATTAATTTTGTATTATAAAAAAGCAGGTATTTATACCTGCTTTTGTTATTTTGTTCAATGAAAATAAAGAAATCTTAATCAGTCAGATCGCAATTATTACTATCTTTTACTTTTTGCTTTGCCTTTTTACTTCTGCCTTTTTGCCTTTTCACTTTTTGAAAGCCGGTGAAACCGGCTTGAAATCAGGCTCTGAC
>JABFSP010000202.1 GCA_013140565.1 Ignavibacteria bacterium | reverse complement strand
AAACAATATCACGGAATACTCCGATGAAGATATTGATAAATTTTTAATTAACAAAAGTGAGTTCAGTTTTGTTTTCACAAGGAACCTTGACGAAATAGACCTGCAGAATAAACTGCTGCACAGCAAAAAAGATGTAATTATAAATCTGACGGTTGGCGGTAAGGATAATTACGAAACTGATTTTAACGCCGCAATGGATGAGAAAGCAATTCACGAGCGGGTAAAGAGCTTCAGTGTTGATTTCCCTACGGTAACATCAGTAATACTTTCAAAGAAGGATAATGATATTGACCCTAAACTGATTACAGCAATTTCGAATGATCTTTCTTCATACAAGATTAAGGTCATACCCGATACTGAGCTTGCGCAGCTTATCACAAAAGCAGAAGATGAGTCAAAGGAGAAATACCTATTATTCGCCGCTAACCTGAAAACTAAAGGCAGCCTTGCAAAAAGCGTGATAACATCAATTGCGGTGAACAAAGATGATTTTGGATTGTTCTATGATGAAATACTGAGGCTGAAAAAACTTGGCTACAAGTTTTATAATTTCGCAGAGTATTCCTCAAAAAAGGATGCCTTCGAAAAGGAAGAACTCGTAAGGCAGGAAAAAACAAAAGAAGAGCAGTTTAAAAAACAGAATGAAAAGAAGTTAGCCGATAAAAAGCAGACAGATAAAAAAATTGATACGAAAAAGAAGACCGATGTAAAGAAGAAAACTGATGTGAAGAAAAAGACTGATGTTAAGAAACCTACAGATAAAAAGAAAACTGAACCTAAAAAGAAGACCGATGTTAAAAAGAATAAATAATATCACAACAGGTATACTGGTAACCGGAATAATTATCTTTACTTTTAATACTGGCATATATTCCCAACCTGAAAAAAAAGAGTTCTTTAGAATACTTGAATTAAAAGATACCAGGTCACCTGGAAAAGATAATGCACTCATTAAAAATTTAAGTTCAAATGATTCCGATATTGCTACGGTATCTGCATGGGCGCTTTCCAACATTTCTGATACGCAAACAATCAGTTTCATAGGCAAAGAACTAATTGAATCGGTCAACAACATCAAAGAAGATAAGACTTCTCTTTTTAGAACTGTTGTACTTGCTTTTGCTTTAGGTCAAATGAATTCTTCTGAAGGTAATAGTTATTTGGCAGACGCTTTGAATTTAATTTTAAGTAAGAAGAACAACTATGTCCCCTTGTTAACAGCAGAGATTATAAGCAATTTAAGCAGAACAGGCAATGAAAATGAATTGAACAGGGTTCTTGAACTGCAAACAGGCGACAAACAGATCAACGCTGCAATTGCAATGGCAATTGCCAGATTTGGTATGCGAAAGATAAAAAGCGATGCAGGATTCCGGAAACTCGCGGAATTGTTTGAGCAGACTGCCGATTCGACAGTTCGCAGGAATGTTACATTTGCTTTCAACCGTATAAATGATAAAGAAGCTTTAATTGCCTATAATACTGAGCTTGTCATTTCCGCCACATCACCTGATCCGCTGGCAAGAATGTGGGCACTATCAGCCATGGGCAAACAGCAGGATACTGCTTCAATTGAATTTCTGCTGGATGTATTAAAGAAAGAAATTGACTGGCGCGTGAGAGTAAATATTGTTAACGCGCTTGGCAATCATAAAATTGACCTGAACTCGCCCCTGCTTGAAAAAACCACTAATATGCTTATTGATCTTGCGGCCAATGACCCGAGCGTGCACGTTTCTGTAGTAAGCTGGCAGGCATTGGGCAAATTATTCGCGGGGGCTGATTCAAGAAATCCCCTGGCTAGTAAAATTCAGCAGGATATCCTGTTCAGAACCTCACAAAGCAGTCCAATTGACCGGCATATTAAAGCCGAGGCAATTAAAACATATGCAAAGATTTTTAAAGATGAAGCTAAAGCCGACCTTTTTGCGATATTTAATTCAACCGATAATTATGATATAAAATCAGCTGTGGTTGAATCATTCGGCTTTTTTGATGACCCGATGGTTTATAAAGAGCTCCGCGAAAATGTTAGCAATGATGTGATGAAGTATAACGAGATTCATCCCAACAAAGACGGCTCAATGATAGGCTCAAATGATCTTGCTAAAATGTACCGCGCTTTTGTAAGCGCGCTTACAGAGCTTGATAACAAAATGGATAACGAAAATCGCAACATTATTCGGTTGATTCTTTCTGAATTCGCTTCTTCAAAAGATGCTCCGTTAACTGATATGTGTTTAAGCAATCTGCAGGATTCAATTTACTTGCAATACAGGGCTGAGACATGCCAGATAATGACATTCGATTACCAGTCATTTACACTGCCTAAAGATAAAGATGTAATGCTGATGTATATTGAAGCCTGGGGTAATATGAAGTTTGACGGGGCAAAGGATATCTTAAGCTCAAACATAAAGAGCAGTGATTACGATATCGCTAAAGCATCAAGTGATGCATTATTAAAAATCACAGGTTCTGATAATTCTTCAAAAATTACCGCACCAAAATACCGCACGGATTTTGACTGGAATTTTATAGCAAAACTATCTGAAAAGAAATTCGCCAGTTTAAAAACCAATGCGGGAGTAGTAGTGGTTGAACTTGATTATAGAGTAGCTCCTTTTACCGTTATGAATTTTGTTAAACTCAGCGAAAAGGGTTTTTACAACAATACAATTTTTCACAGGGTAGTGCCAAATTTTGTGGTTCAAGGCGGAGACCCGACCGGGACAGGTTTTGGCGGTCCGGGTTACTCTATTCGCAGCGAGTTCTCATTTTTGCCGTTTGACGCGTACACAATGGGTATGGCATCAAGCGGTAAGGATACCGAGGGCAGCCAGTTCTTTATAACACACTCACCACAGCCCCATTTAGACGGCAAGTACACGATGTTCGGCAGGGTCGTTGAAGGATTTGATGTAGTTGATAAAATTCAGATAGGCGATGTAATAGAAACAATAACATTTTCAGCAAGCCGATGACAGCACTTGAAACCAAAAGGCTGAGATTAATACCGCTCACGCTTGAACAGGCTGAAATGTTCACTCATTTAGATAGCCGGCTTGAGGATTCATTAGGCTTAAACCGCGCCGAGCGCGAGCTTACCCTGCACTACAGGGATGCCATCAGGAAATATACGCTTCAATGGATGAAAGATGACCCGGAAAATTATTTATTCGCAACAATTTGGGTGATTGTTGAAAAAGCTTCTAACACAGTTGCGGGTGATATTGGCTATAAACGTAAGCCTGATGAAAACGGATATGTTGAAATTGGTTATTCAACCCAGCCGAAGTTCAGGGTGCAGGGTTACATGACAGAGGCAATAGCCGCAATGGTTAAATGGGCTTTCACTTACCCGGAAGTTAAAGCCGTGATAGCAGAAACACGGGTAGATAATATTCCTTCAATTAAGGTCCTTAGGAATAACGGCTTTGAGGATTTCAAGTATTCCAAACCGCCTGAGCCTTCAAACATAGCTTCATTGATGAGTGATGTTAAAATGCTGTGGCATATCAGGTCTAGGGAATAATTTTCATAATATGAACGAAAAGGTCAAGGCGCATTACGAATCACTTTTGGCTGATATTTATAGCTGGATGGCGGGTAATTTCAGGGAGAAAGTAAACCAAACCCGCGAATTTTTCATCAAAAATAATATAAAACCCTCTTCAACTCATTTAGCAATTGATCTTGGTTCCGGGCATGGGATACAATCAGCCGCACTGGTGGAAATTGGCTTTGAGGTAACAGCGGTCGATTTCAGTGAAAAACTTTTGCTTGAGCTGAAACAAAATACAGCAAATAAAGTAAAAACAATAAACGGGGATATAACTGAATTTAAATATCCCGCCGAAATTAAGCCTGAACTGATAATTTGTATGGGTGATACATTGACCCATTTGCCGTCAATAGATATTGTAAACGTGCTAATGCGCAACGCTGCAGAGAATCTGCATACAAATGGCAAATTTGTTCTTTCATACAGGGATCTTTCAACGGAGTTAACCGGAACTTCAAGATTCATTCCCGTAAAAAGTGATGATACAAGAATACTCACATGTTTTCTGGAGTATTTTGATTCATATGTTATGATCAATGATATATTGCACGAAAAAATTAATGATAAATGGGAAATGAAAGTAAGCAGCTACCCAAAATTGAGGCTTCCTGTAAATGAAGTATTGAATAAATTAGAGGAAAATGGTTTAAAAGCAGTATTATCAACAGTAGTTCAGGGAATGAATTACATTATTGCAGAAAAAAATTAAATTATCACATAAAATACGAAAGGTAAAAATGAAATTAATTAAATTTACAGTTGCTGTACTGCTGGTTATGTTCGCTGTAAATGTGAATGTAAAAGCAGATGACCTTAACAAAAAGAAAATGGAACAGGTTACAAAGGAAATACTTGATATGATGGTAAAGGGAGATAACACTTCCGAAAAGCTGCGCAAGTATATTTCAGAAGACTGGCTTGATTCAAAAAAACTTAATGTTAAAAAATATCTTATCAATAACTATTCACCCGAGAGCTTTGAGATCTTGTATGCCGGCGGTGACGTATGTGTTGCCACTATCGGCGGTTCATCATGGCAGCATTTGCTGGTATTCAAATTCACCGAAGAATACGGGGCTTATAAAGTGGTACCCCGCGGCATTTCCGAGGCTTCAAGTGAATACATTGATCCGTGGAATTATGTTAAGGATTATATCTGCAATTCCGATAAAATTGAAGAACCGGTTCCTCCGGAAGAAAACAAGTAATTTATTGTTACATAAGAACTTGTAAATAATCATATTACCGCATGATTTTTAAACCTCATTTTTACACTAAAAATGAGGTTTTTTGTTATTATATTTGTGCTTTATGTCTAATTCAAATACAAATACCATTAATACAACTAACCCGGTCACACAAACAGAACAGATTTTACCAAAGGTAAAATACACAATCGCAGTATCTTCAGGAAAAGGCGGAGTGGGTAAATCCACAGTAGCCGTAAACCTTGCCGCAGCATTAATTAAAGAAGGTTATAAGACAGGCATCATTGATGCCGATATATACGGACCCTCAATTCCGACAATGCTCGGCGTTGCAGAAGAAAAGCCAAAGCTCGTTAGAATAAACGAAAAGAACAGGCTGCTGCCTATTGTTAAGTACGGAATTAAAATGATGTCAATAGGCTTTTTGGTTGATCCCAATGAAGCCGTTGTATGGCGCGGACCCATGGCAGCAAGCGCTTTAAAGCAGTTTATGAGCGATGTCGAGTGGGATGAACTAGATTTCCTTTTATACGATATGCCGCCCGGTACGGGTGATATTCAGCTAACTTTAACACAGTCAATTCCGCTCACTGGAGCTGTAATTGTTTCTACTCCCCAGGAAATCAGCATAATAGATGCCCGTAAGGGCGCAAAGATGTTTGAAAAAGTAAATGTACCTGTACTTGGTATAATTGAAAATATGAGTTATTACTCGAAGCAGGATGGAACAAAGGAATATATCTTCGGGGAAGGCGGCGGAAAGAAACTTGCCGGTGAGCTTAAGATGAACTTTCTTGGTGAAATTGCAATTAATACAGATGTAAGGATCGGCGGCGATGAAGGTAAACCGATAGTATTGGGTAAGCCTGATTCCACGGAAGCAGAACAATTTTGCAGTATAGCTAAGAATCTCGCTGAAAATGTCATATCAAAAGCGAAGCTTAAGCCAAAACTGCCGGTTATAGAAATATAATTCAGGAATACAATCATGGCAAAGAGATTTCCGAGCTTCGCTTGAAAATATGAACTTTGCGAGGAACGAAAGTAAAGCCTGACTGCTTCGTCAGGAAGCAATCTTATCAATTCTTGTATTAATGCAACTAACAGAATTTCATATTTACATTAATGTTTTTTTAATAAAGTTTACTTATTTTTGCGGAGAGTAAGGTCACTTAAATGCTGGTAACTGAAAAAACAGCGGAAATTGAAGCTAAAATAAATTCAGTTTTGGAACGTATAAGACCATACCTGCAGCAGGATGGCGGTGATGTAATGCTGGATAAAATATCAGATGAAGGTATTGTGGAACTTAAGCTTTTGGGTTCATGCAACACATGTCCGCTTAGACCCATGACATTAAGAGCGGGAATTGAGCGAGCTTTAATGCATGAAATACCTGAAATTAAAAGAATTGAGTGTTTCAACTAACGTTTTTTGGATATTAAGACTGTTAATTAACAAAAGAGTATATTATATTAGGGTATGTTATATTTATTTATAGTAATTGTACTTAGTTACCTCGTGGGGTCTTTTCCCACTGCGCTGGTCTTTGGCAAGCTTTTCAAGGGGGTTGATGTAAGGCGTCTTGGCAGCAAAAACATGGGCAGCACAAATGCTTTCCGTGTACTTGGCTGGAAGGTAGGCGTGCTTGTGCAATTGGTTGATATTGCCAAGGGGTTCATAGCTACCCTGCTGATTTCAAAATTATTCTTCGGTAACCTGCCTTTTGAAAACCGCACACCATTTCAGGATATTACAATTGTGCAGTTGATAGCCGGTATTTCGGCAATAATAGGTCATGTATGGACAGTCTTCGCAGGTTTTAAAGGCGGTAAAGGCATTAACACAACTGCAGGCATGCTGCTTAGCCTTGCGCCCATTGATGCGACAATAGCAATTGGAATTTTTATACTTGTATTAACATTTTCAGGATATGTATCACTCGGCTCAATTATTGCTGCGTATTCTTTCCCAAGCGCAATGTTTATCAGGGAAAATTTCTTTGGCGTTAATATTGACGGCTATCATACGCTGATATATTTCAGTCTGGCAGTATGCATATTTTTAACCTATAACCACCGTGCAAACATAAAAAGGCTGATGTATGGCGAAGAGAACAGGTTTGAGAAATGGTGGAAGGTCCGCTGGATACAAATTGATGCGCCGTTCAAGCGGAAGAAAAAAGTAAAAGATCTTTAAATAAAAGCCCGGATTGCCGGGCTTTTTTAATAACCATTTATGCAAAATAAAAATAGAGCAGTAAACTTTCATTCACTGCTCTATTGGTCAATTAACATAAGAGACTCTCCTTCGTGCTAGGCCTTATTTCGGGTGTATCCGATACAATCGGAATAATCACAGCTTTAGTTCAGCCTATCTTACAATAAACATGTTTTCTTTTATAACCTGTTTATTCAACTCTATCCTGTAGTTCAGCACACTGCCCGAAAGATTGTATTTTGGCTTCCAGAACACCGTGTGATCCCCCACTTCAAGATGTCCGGCCGGAAGTTCATCAATTTTTAAGCCTATCAGGTTGAAAATTTCAAGGGTAACTTCTCCGGGCTTTTCTATGCTAAATTTTATTTTTGACAATTCTGTTATAATTAATTAAAAGTTCTCTTCAATAAACTTACCTACGTATGTGCCGTCTTCTTCATAAACATAAACCCAAATTGCGCCATCTTCATAAACTTTAATGTAGATCCTTGATCCGTTTGATTCTGACGTGTTTACTGTATTTGCTGCTGCAAATGTATTTACTGTTGTGAAACCGGTTAAAAGGCTAAGGGTTAATGCAATTGTTAATAATGTCTTTTTCATTTTTTTGTTTTTTTTAATCTTAAAGGTTTTGTTATTGTTATGTTGTTTATTTTCTTATCTGTTCAAACATAACTCTTAAAAAGAGAGCCTGCCACTACTTTTTAAGCTTAAAGTTGCTTATTTTTCCTCATGTATATGTTAACAT
>JABFSP010000004.1 GCA_013140565.1 Ignavibacteria bacterium | reverse complement strand
ACTTTATCAACTGTGAGTATCAGCAATGTTTTGAACAGATTGCCAAATGTTGCCCCTCCGGGCGGAACATTACCCGACGGAAGCATAGTAACATGGGTTGCGGGCACTCCGCCAGAGGCTGGACACATAAATGTTACCGGTGCAACAGGGAATATACATACTTTAAACGGGAGAGAATATTTCACTATTAATTTTACTCATGAAAATACTAAGAATCCATTTTTCCATGTAGTTCCTCCACAGGGTCCGGACTATTGGCTTGGCGGAGAGAATACACCTCCCTTGCCGCCATCATTTACATTTGTAAATAAAGATTCCGCTCAAACATATTCAACCGGTGGAGGTACAGTAAGTATTCTTTTAACCGTAAACCCATGAATAATTACTTAGGATGACTAAATTATCAACCGCTAAAAAATAGAATGTTATTAATCAAATGAACAAAACAATGAAAACAATAATTTTAACATTCGTTTTAATATTCACATCGTGCAGTATTTTTTCGCAGGCAGGCAAATACTATGGCAATAATCCCCATGATTCACTGCTTTTTGACGCAGCGCCTGAATATTCAGTTTCCGGTCCCTGCGATAGCGGCAAGTGCCTGATAAGGATATCCAAACTGGAGCACGGTATAATTACTGGCTGGCGATGCAGAAAAGAAAAAGGATTGCTGTGCGGAGTGAAAGAGGTAGAGGGTATTGTGATGAGAAAAGTAACGCTGAATGTAGGTGATTATATCCTCCCCGGTGATTCGATTGAAGTATCAGGCAACAGGGCTGAGTTTTCACTTTCATGGTGGGATGGTGTATTGATACAGGAACAGTTCACTGTGAAATTCCGCTCTGCGCAGTCATGGGTTGTGCCTAAGGATTTTTGCGAAACAAACAAGGACTGGGATTATGAAAATGCGCATATGAGAGATGTGTTAAAGCTTCCTTTCAGGATGCCGGGTTTACTATGGCTGGGAATAAAAAGACTTGCAGGCGCACCCGATTTCCAGGTGGAAACAGAAAGAGCTGTAACCGGACCGAGAGGTACTATCTTCAGCGTGGAATTTGTTGAGGGAAACGAGCTTGTTAAGGTCTACGAAGGTTCAGTTGTAATTAAGCCCAAGAAATTTGCTATGACAGCTAATGAAGAAATGGGAAAGCTGATTCAGGATTACCAAAGCGGCAAAATTACGATGGAAGAATACACCAAAAAAATTGGGGAGCTTGCACCTAAAGTAAAAGAGGAATCCATTAATGTAAGTAAAAAGATAATTGTTGAAGCAGGCAGCCAGGTTACTGTTGGTGATGGTATGGTAGGCGAGATAACACCAATAAGTACTGACGAAGATAAATGGTGGGAAAAATAGTAATAGAGAAATTTTAAGATGATCTAAAAAAGAGAATATATGCTGGAAAATTTAATAATAACGGTTTCGTGCTGTGTTTTATTTTTTCTGCTGCCTGCCCGTGAAGATGATTCAGCCAGTTGAAAACTAAGTGTTCACTCCCGACTCAACAGCGGGTTCTGTTTCCATTGGTTCGCGTTCAGCGGCTGGAATTTCCACAATGAAAGTCGCTCCTTTGCCAGCTTCGCTTTCACACCAAAGTTTGCCGCCAAGCATTAAAGTTAATTTATGAGCTATTGAAAGGCCAAGTCCGGTTGAAATTTCGTTGCCCGTGGGTGTTGCGCTTAATCTTGCGAATCTTTCAAACAGTCTTTCCTTGTCGCTTTCGGTCAGACCCGGACCTTCATCAATAACCTCAAAGCGGATGTTATCTTCACTACGGGCGGCTTTTATATAGATATTTTTACCGGGAAAAGTGAATTTAACCGCATTTGAGACCAGGTTATCCAGTATTTGCCCAAGTGAATCTGCGTCAGAGGAGACCTGCATATCCTCTTCACAATCCAGCGTGATGCCGATGTTCTTTGTTTTAGCGTGGTTTAAGTTTAAAGCTACCGTTTGCTTCAGGAGGTCAGTTGAGTTGAATTTGGCAGAGCTCAAATTCTGCTTGCCTGATTCAATTAAATTTATGTCAAGGAATTTTGCTATCAGCTTGAACATCTTTTCTGATGCAATTTCCATTTGTGTTGCTATTTCTATTATCTGCTCTTTTGAATATTTATCTAACCGGGTTCTTAATTTTTTTGAATATACAAGTATTCCCGAAAGCGGGTTTTTAAGATCATGTGCCGCTATTCCTATGAATTCATTTTTTTCATCATTAAGCTTTAGCAGCCTTCCGTTAGCTTCGGCAAGCTCAACATTCTTTAATTTGTAAATTTCTTTTTCCTGCAGGGCTATTTTGCGTTCTTTTTCTGAATTCTGGAACTGGTATTGGATCGAAAGACTCTTCAGTTTTCTTTCTGACTCAAGGCTGTATATCTCTTTTTCCAGGGCAAAGTGTTTTTCGAAATGTTCAAAAGCTTTTTCAAAATTGCTGCTTGAGCGGTATATTTCAAAATAAAGACTGTGAACTTTGCTGATATCCTTTTTAGCGTCTCTTTGTACCGCCAGATTATTTGCCATAAAAAGATTATCAAGCGCTATGGATGTATCACCAATTTTGGCAAAGTAACCTGCTATCAGAAGGTAAGCTTCAGTTTCGTTTATGTAGTCACCAATATCCTGCGCAACTCTCAGGCCATCAACATAATACTCCCTGGCTTTTTCATATTTCCCCATCGAAAAATAAATACCCCCGATAAGCAGCAGGGTTGATGACTTTCCGCTGAAGTCTGAAATAGCTTCGTGCAGTTCCAGCGCCTTCAGTTCATATTCTATCGCCTTCTCAAACAGGTCCATATCCCTGTATGTTTTACCAATGTTAAGATAAGCATTAGCTTCTGCCTGCCTGTTGCCAAGTGAGCGGAACATTTCAAGGCTTTTAAAAAGATTATCAAGCGCGGCATCATGGTTCTTTTGCTGCAGGAAAACAATTGCTATATTTCCAAGCGCGAACCCTTTATCAAGCTGGTTAACTTTTTCTTCGGCTATTTTCAGGCCCTCATTAAAATATTCCAGTGCGGTTTTGTATTCACCCAGGTTCTGGTAAACTATCCCTATATTATTCAGCAGCCCGGCCGGAACATCAAGCCCGTTGTTTGTAAAGGTTTGCATGCTCTGCAGATTGTATTCAAGGGATGATGCAAAATCGCCAAGCTCCTGGTATGCAAGTCCCATGTTTATAAGGATATCCGCTTCAAATTGTTTTTCGTTAATTCCCTTTACGATATCAAGACATTTGTGAAGATATTCCAGGGAATATTTATAATCGCTTAAGTTGAGATATATATTGCCTATCGAGTTGTAAACTTTCGCTTTGCCCAGCGGGTCATTCAGCTTGCTGTAAATTTCCAGCGCCTTTTCAAAATACTCAAACGCATCTTCGTACTTGGCAAGCAGTCTGCTGCTTACGCCGGAGTTTCGGTAACCAAGAGCAATGCCTTCATCATATGATATTTCCCTGCTGGCAGCAATTGCTTCATTGCTCAGCTCGAGTGACTTTACGATGTTTACCGGGCGTATTTCGGCCGCAAGGAGAAGTTTGAGTTCTATCTCTTCCTTCTTACCGGAGACAGAACTTAGCTTTAACTCAAGTTCTGAAATTCTATTTTCCATCCATGTTAACCCCCAAAAACAAATGTTTTAAAACAGGACTTTTCGAATCCTCAAGTTAATTATAAATAATACATAAGTAAAATACCGTAAATGGATTATAAAATATATATTTTAATAAGTAATTCTTAAATACCGTAAAAAATTGCGCTGTTTTAACAAAAACCCCCAGATCCTGATAATAAAAATGTAAAGTATGACTTGAAAAGTTTTATACCATAAAGCAGTGATTGTTCACTCCGTTTCAATAGACTAAGTTTCGCTTCCAGTTAAAATTCCATACTGCAGTTTTCACAAAGTATCTGTATTATTAATATAACTTCGATTAACTATGTCCGGATTTCGATTGAAAAACATATATTTATTGATCTTTTCTGTATTATTTCTTTCTGTATCGCTGTATTCACAGCAATGGGTTGTAACTCATAATGAAAGTCAGCTTGATGACCGTTCTTTCGGTATTGTAACCGATAGAGCCGGAAATATATACATTACGGGTTATGTTACACGGCCTGCAACCGGGGCTGATATTGTTGTTATTAAATATAACTCCGCTAAAGTTGAGCAATGGAGAAGATATTACGATGGACCGGGACACTCTACAGATAAAGCATTTGGAATTGTAGTAGATGCGTCGAATAACGTGATAGTTACCGGGTACAGCACGGGTGTTGGCAGCCAGGCGGATTTTACTACCATAAAATTTAACAGTGCGGGTACACAACAATGGGTACAGAGATATAACGCGCCGCTTAACGGCGATGACAGGGCTTTCGGGATTGTTGTTGATAGAGTTGGCAATATATACGTAACGGGCTACATTACTCTGGCCGGAACCGATATTTATACCATTAAATATAATTCCAATGGAATATACATATGGGGTAAAGTAATTGGCGGCAATGCACTTGGTGAAGATAAAGCGTGGGGTATTGTTGTAGATAGCCTTGGCAATAATATTTACATTTGCGGACAGACCTTTAATGATGATACAGGAAATGATCTTACTGTTGCAAGGTATGATTCAAGCGGGACAGAGAAATGGGTTAAAACCTTTAATGGTTCGGGGTCAGAAGATGACGGCGCATTCGGAATAGTTGTTGATAGCGATCACAATATCTATGTAACGGGTTATACTACAGGTTCAAATTCAGGTATGGATTTCACCACAATTAAATATGATAATACAGGCGGTGTGCTTTGGACGAATATATATAACGATACAAACAGCAACCAGGACGACAGGGCATTTGGTATTGTTGTAGATAGAAGCGGTAATTCTTATGTCACGGGATATACAACCACTTCTGAATCCGGCTCTGCTGATAACCGGACAATCTTTTCAACTGATTACCTGACTATGAAAATAGATAATTCGGGTGTTACCGAATGGAAAGCGGTTTATAACGGTACCGGTAATTTCCAGGATACGGCTTATGCTGTTTGTCTCCCCAAAAACTCAGAGGGAGTCTATATTACCGGCGGCAGCTCGCGCATTGATTCCATCGGGAGCCTGGATGCTGTTACCCTGAAGTACCATAAAGAAAACGGCGAGCTTGTTGACTCATCCAGGTACAACGGAGTTAACAATAAAAACGACTTTTGTAACACCATATTTGCCGATACAAGCGGCAATATTTTTACCGGCGGCATGACTGAAATAACTACTAACAATTTTGATATATTGCTTCTGAAATATTACCTTGGTATATTGATAGGTATAGAACAGCTCTCTTTGGAGGTTCCGGATAATTACAGGTTATACCAGAACTATCCGAATCCTTTTAACCCCGTAACAAAAATTAAATTTGACCTGAAAAAGTCAAATACTGTTAAGCTTGTATTGTACGATATTTTGGGTAGAAAAGTGGCAGAACCGGTAAATGAGTTTCTGAAAGCCGGTTCATTTGAAGTTGAACTTAATTTACAGAATTTGTCATCCGGAATCTATTTCTATGAACTTTCCACGGATGAATTCAGGCAAACCCAAAAGATGGTTTTGGTAAAATAATGCTCCTTATAACTGCAGTGAAAGCAAAAACATTCACATGAATTTTTTGACTTTAATGTGAATGTATTAAATGGTTAAATTGATATAATATATATTTTTATGAATCAAACGGCAAATAAAATAAATTTATGAGTTCCCCCGGTATTAAGATCCTTGTAGTGGAAGATGAAGCGTTGATCGCGATGGATATCTGCGAAAAATTAACCGATATGGGTTATGAGGTTTTAAAAACCGCGGATAACGGCGCCGATGCCATTAAATATGCGGACGAACTCAAACCGGATATCGTGCTGATGGATATTGTCATTAAAGGAAAAATGGATGGTATTGAAGCTGCAGAGATCATATGGGAAACCTTCAGTATTCCTTCACTGTTTTTAACAGCATATAACAGCGATTCCGTAATTCAAAGAGCAAGAAAGTTCAACCCGGTTGATTTTCTTCTGAAACCATTTGACGATAACAAACTTCAGGAAGCTATCCTTGAAATGAATATTCAGGGCGCAATTTCAGCACGCCAAAAGTAGATATATAGTTTATATTCATGTATCAGATTATACACATGAAATAGAAAAGGAGCCAGGTGGCTCCTTTTTCAGTATATAATACTCGGAGGTCTTTTATTCTATAAATACCTTTAGTGTATACTCCGCATTGCCCCGCGTACCGCCAACAATTATTTCATAATCACCCTTTGATGGCAGGCTGCCTTCCCAGCGTTTTGCGTCATCTATTTCACCTGCGCCATCAAGGTAATAACCGGTTTCCCTGTCAATTATCTGGAACACAGCGTTATCTTCAATTGACATGATAGTAACTATCATTGCCTGGTTCTTATTTGCTCCGACAAGGTATGTATCCCGATCACCCCTGATAACACTGCTTTCAATTGTCGCGGAACTTTCGCCTTTCTTAAATTTTATGCGTTTATTGGTAACCTGTGCGTTAACGCTGAGAACAGAAGTAAAAACAAATAGCAATATCAGAAGAATGTTAATTTTTTTCATGGATGAAGTTTTTAGAAGTTTTTAAAAAAAGAGACAGTTTTTAAACTGTCTCAAATATAATTGTTTTTGGTTCCCCCCTTTGGGTCGAAGACCTTATTTCTAAGGGAGGGTTAGGTTTGGGTCTTATCCCACAAACTTCGTTATAATTAAACTTATCGATAGCAGCACACCGAACATTAATGTAAGCTGGGCTGTCATCGCGTCAAGCATCGCTATTTTGCCGGTATCTTCTATTTTAACGCCTTTAATCATGTTCATATTTTTTAATGCTATGGGCAATGATAAAAACACAAGCAGTGACCATATTGTAAGCACATTAAATACAACAAGCAGTATTACAGTAATGTACGCGCCTACAATTAAGAACACATACTCACCTTTTGCGAAACCTTCACCGAACACCGTTGCAAGTGTTTTAATGTTAGCCTTGCGGTCGTTGATAATATCGCGCAGGTTGTTTGCCTGTAAGATACCTGTTACTAAAAGACCGAGCGGTATTGAAATTAACGCTGCTGAGAGCGAAAATACACCCGTTAAAGTATAAAGCGTACCGGTTACAATTGCGGGACCATATAACAGAAAAATAAATATATCGCCAAGCGCAATATACTTATAACCTATGGGTCTGCCGGTATAAAAGAAACCGCCGACTATACCGATTATACCAAGCCATAAAACCATCATGCCGCGGTCTAAAATTATAGGTAAACCAAAAAGCACCGCGAGTCCGAACAATATCATACCGAAGCGGAACATTTCTTTTGAGCTTAATAAACCATCAGGCAGTACTCTCGAGCCGCCGAGTGTATCTTTTGCGTCAACACCGTGTTTATAATCATCAACATCGCTTATGACATTTGAGCCTGCATGTAAAAATAATAATGATATAGCAATGAACGGCATTAAGTACCACGATACATCCGTTCCGTAAAGCAATGCGAGCATTGCGCCAAGCAGACAGGGAATGAGTGATGCGGGAAATGAAAACGCCCTTACCGCCTGGAAATAAATTGCCCCTTTTGATACGGGTTTAGCCGGCTGTTCATTTTTGGATGGAGTTTGTGAAGCATTCTGAGCCTCTGACATACTTTGAGCTGAATCCTTTCTATATTAT